>DATBGF010000402.1:0-3170 GCA_036558145.1 Acidimicrobiales bacterium | reverse complement strand
TCGGCCCCGGCCACCACGATCTCGCCGTCCACCACGCAGCGCTCGGGGAGGTTGGCCCGGAAGGCGACGACCAGCTCCGGGAAGTACCGGGTCATGTGGCGCTCGTTGCGGCTGCCGATCTCGACCTCCTCGCCGTCGCGGAACACGATCGAGCGGAAGCCGTCCCACTTCGGCTCGTAGTAGTGCCCGAGCGGGATGGCCCCCACCGGCTTGGCCAGCATGGGGGCGACCGGGGGCATCACCGGGAGTCGCACCGGCCCATCGTGGTGCGTGGCGTAGCGTCACGTCATGTTGTCCACGCCGTGCCACGTCTGTGGGGAGGCGATAGAGGGCGAGGATCTCGGGGCGGTGGGGGAGGCCGGGCTGGCCCACGTCCGGGCCCGGCACCCTGGCGAGGTCCCGTACCCGGACATGGCGGTGCGCAACTACTTCGAGGGCCAGGCCCGCATGACCGGCGGGTCCGAGCGCCTGGCCGAGATCGGTGAGGTCGAGGTCCACCCCGTCACCGAGGACCGCCTCGACGACTGGCTTGCCTTCTTCGACTTCGACGCCATGGTCGGCGTGGCGGAGAACTCTGGGTGCTACTGCCTGGAGCCCCACGAGCTGGACCCCCACCAGCCGTTGCCCGAGCACCGCCACTGGCGCGAGCGCCGGGAGGAGATGCTGCGCCTGTTCCGGGCGGGCAAGGCGTTCGGCTACCTGGCCTACGTGGACGGGCGCGCGGCCGGCTGGGTCAACGCCGCCCGGCGCGGTGACACGGCGCTGTTCCGGCGGGGTGACGAGGCGGACGACCGGACGGTGGCGGTGGCCTGCTTCGCCATCGCCCCGCCCTACCGGCGCCACGGCCTGGCCCGGAAGCTGCTGGAACGGGTCATCGCCGACGCTCCCGACCGCGGCCTGGATGCGGTCGAGGCGTACCCGCCCAACGGGGACGTGCCCGGCGGGCGCAACTTCCGCGGCGGCCGGAAGATGTACGACGCCGCCGGGTTCACCGAGGTCAAGGTGCGCTCCCGCGACGTCGTCATGCGCCGCGCCGCGGGGGAGTAGTCGTGGAGCCCGGCCAGCGCATGCTCATCCACTGCGAGGGCGGCCCGTCCCAGAGCCGGCTGGCCCGCTTCCCACCCCCGCTCGAGGTCGAGGAGGACGAGGGCCTGTACGTGCTGGTGGACGACGGGCCGCCCGAGAGCTGGTGGTACCAGTTCGTGCCGCGGGAGCTGTGAGCCCGCCGCGATGAGTTCCCGGCGGGCGCGTCGTTACAGGAGGCACATCCCAACGGAAGAGGAGAGTGCACCGTGGACATGAGAGTCGAAGTCGTGATGATCCCCGTCTCGGACGTGGACCGCGCCAAGGACTTCTACGAGAAGGCCGGGTTCCACCTCGACGTCGACCACAAGATGGGCGACACGTTCCGGGTCGTGCAGCTCACCCCGCCCGGGTCGGCGTGCTCGATCACGTTCGGCACCGGCCTGGGCCACGACATGGCCCCGGGGTCGGTCAAGGGCATCCACCTGGTGGTGTCCGACATCGTCGCGGCCCACAAGGAGCTGACCGAGGCCGGGATCGAGGTCGCCGACGTGTTCCACTTCGAGGACGGCCAGCGCACGCCCGGGCCCGACCCGGAGCGGGCCAGGTTCAACTCGTTCTCGGACTTCGCCGATCCCGACGGCAACACCTTCGTGCTGCAGGAGGTGCCGTAGGGTCCCGAGTCGTAAGTCCGCCCGCGGTTTCGGCGTTCAGGGCCGGCGAAACTGCGGAATGACTTGCGACCCGGGGCCCTAGCCCCCGGGTGCGGACGCCGCGGCGTACGCCACGCAGAACTCGTTGCCCTCGGGGTCGGCCATCACGACGTGGTGGCCCTCGAAGGTGGCCAGCGTGGTGGCGCCGGCGTCCGTCAACCGGGCCACCTTGCCGGTGATGGCTGCCCACCGCTCTTCGGGGGTGCCCTCGGCCGGCACGCGCACGTCGATGTGCAGGCGGTTCTTCGCCACCTTCGGCTCGGGGACGGGCAGGAACGAGAGCCGGGGGCCGATCCCGTCGGGGTCGCGCAGCCAGGCCCCGGTCGGGCCGTCGCCGGTCTCGCCGTAGTGGGCCAGCCACT
Source organism: Acidimicrobiales bacterium (assembly GCA_036558145.1). Classification (GTDB taxonomy): domain Bacteria; phylum Actinomycetota; class Acidimicrobiia; order Acidimicrobiales; family VFJN01; genus ZC4RG19. The sequence goes on along the minus strand of DATBGF010000402.1, from coordinate 1,072 downwards.
CCTTCCGGGTGGCGAAGGGCGGGGGCGGCGGCTCGTCCTCGTAGCCGAGCGCCAGCTTCCAGAACTCGCCCAGCGGCCCGCCGTCCACGCAGTCGAAGGTGAGGTCGATGTGGAGCGCCATCAGCCGGCCATCCCGTGCGCGTACAGGTCGCGCAGCAGCGCGACCTCGGCCAGGTGGTGGATCGCCTCCCGGTGGATGTGCAGGACCAGCGCCGCCATGGGCAGCTCCCCGAACGGGCCCTCGGCCGGACCGCACGGGCGGGCCAGCGCGGCCTCGTCCAGTCCCCCGACGCCGTCGACCCAGCGGCCGTAGACCTCGTCCAGCATCGTCAGCGCCCCGGCCGCTCCCGGCGGCCACTCGACGGTCTGGTAGTCGATCTGCGGTCCTCCGAAATGGGACGCGTTGCGGGCCCCGAACACGCCGACGATCACGTGGCCCAGGCGCCAAGCGATGGTGGTCACCGGCGCAGGCTCCGGCGCGGGGAAGGCGAAGTCGATGACCCGCTCGCCGCCTCCGGCCGCCAGCGGGGTGGTCGACCCGGTCCGGGGGCGGATGCTCCAGGTGCCGGGCACCGGCTCCCACAGGTACTCGTCGTCGCCGAGGCCCTCGAGCCGGGGGCGGGCCTGGTGGTCCCAGTGGAACGTGAGCTGTTCCAGCAGCTGCGTCGTCCAATCCATACGACAGCCATACCCGCCAGGCGTGACGTACGCTGTATGGCATGGCGGGATTACGGGCGGTGAAGGGTTGGAGCGCGGCCGCGCTCGTGGGCGGGTTCCTGGTGGTGGCGACACCGGACGTGGCGCTGGCCGCGGTCGGCGGCACGGTGCTGGTGCCGATCGACGGGAACTTCCACTTCGACGGGGCCGCGGGCTTCGTCAACAACGTCACGGTGACCAAGACGGGTACGACGGTGACCCTGGACGACGTCCAGACGGTGGCCATCGCCGGGGGCCCGTGCAGCTATCCCAACCCGGCGGACGACACGTTCGTCCAGTGCACGGTGGGGGCGAACACGCCCGACGTGAACATCGAGCCGGCCGACATGGGTGACACGGTGACGGTCGTCGGTGG
>DATBGF010000401.1:0-3833 GCA_036558145.1 Acidimicrobiales bacterium | reverse complement strand
CTGCGGCGGGCGGGTTCCCTCCACCTGTCGACTCAGCACAGCTGACCACCGAGTCAGCTGACCACGACCGCGGTGACCATCCCGAACATCCCGGTGTCACGCTCGACGTGGTTGAGGATGTGGCAGTGCCAGACCCATGTGCCGGCCCGGTCCAGGTTGATCAGCACCGAGTAGCGCTCGCCGGGGGCCACGTTCAGCGTGTCCGCCAGGTAGGGGTGGTCCAGCGGGAAGCCGTCCTTGGCCACGACCACCTGGTCGAACTGGTGCAGGTGCATGGGGTGGATCTGGCTGCCCTCGTTGAAGTAGTGGACCAGGATCCAGTCGCCCACGTGCGCCGTGATGGGCGTCGTGGCGGGGAAGCTCTTCCCGTTGAGCGAGAAGCCGATGACGCCGCTGTCGTTGAGCACGAGGGGCATCTCCTGGGCCAGGTGCAGGTCGGCCGGGATGGCGTCCCCACCGACGGTCTGGCCCGCAGGCAGCGGCATCTGGCCGACGAAGAGGGTCCCCAGCAGGCCGTTGGGCACCTGGAGCTGGCCGTGGTGGTGGGCGTGGAACATCGCCACCGCGGGCTCGTCGGCGACGAACTCGTAGGTGAACGTCTCGCCCGGCTGGATGCTGGGCTGGGTCAGCGGGGCGACCCCGTCCATCGAGTTGTCCACGTTGATGCCGTGCAGATGCAGGTCGGTCGCCATGGGCAGGTTGTTGTGGAGCACGAGGCGGACGTGGTCACCCACGTTCACGTGGATCTGCGGCCCGGGGACCACGCCGTTGTACGTCCAGGCGTCGACCGTGACGCCGGGCTCGACCTCCCAGGGTGTGACCGCGGCGGTCAGCTCGAACTGCTTCACGCCGTCGGCGCCGACCGTCGGCTCCAGCGTCGGGTTGCCCGTGCCCTCGGTGGCGACCGGGTAGGAGGCGACGGACTCGTCCATGGCCTGGGACATCTCCGCCATCTGCTCCGGGGTCATCTGGTGGCCGGCGTGCTCCCCGCCGCTCGCCGCGCTGCCGCCGGACGCGGCGGCGTCGCCGCCCGCGCCGATCGTGAGCGTGCCGGTCATGCCGGCGTCGGAGTGGCCGGGGATGGCGCAGATGATCGTGTAGTCCCCGGGCGCCAGGGCGGACAGGTCGAGCGTCTCGCTCTCGCCTGCGCCCAGGTCGGCCGTCTTCAGGTCGGAGCCCTCGATCGACAGGTTGTGGGCGACCGTGCCGTTGTTGGTGACCTTCAGCGATCCGCCTTCGGGCACGGTCACGGCCGCGGGGGTCAGGGCGAACTCGCTCAGACCGATCGCCGTCCCGCCGGCCGCGGCGCCACTGCCGCCGGAGCCGCTGTCGTCGTGGATGAACACGGCGACGGTGGCGATCACGAGGGCCAGGACGGCGACGACGATGGCGGCCGCGCCGGCGCCCAGTCCCTGGCCGTCCGGGGGAGGCGTCGGGGGAGTCGGGCCGGGTTCGGCCGCGGGAGGTGACAGGGTCTGCATGGGAGCCACGATCTGCCCCGGCGGGCGGACGCGGCAGGGCCCTACGGCTCGCCGGGTAGGGACTTTGGTCCCACGCCCTGCTCAGCCGGGCCGCCGGCGAGGGGAACGCGCCACGTCAGCGCCGTTCCCGCCCGATCGCCCGGGCGGAGGTCGAGCGTCCCGCCCCGGTGGTCGGCCCGTGCGGTCATGTTGGCCAGGCCGCGGCCCCTCGTCACCTCGGGCCCGGGCGGGCCGACGCCGTCGTCGCACACGCTGAGCTCGAGCTCGCCGCCGCTCACGGCCAGCCGCACGTCCACGTGGGTGGCGTGCGCGTGGCGGCCGACGTTGCTGAGCGCCTCGCGCAGGGTGGCCAGCAGGTCGGGGACCAGCTCGTCGGGCGTGCTGGCGTCGACCGGCCCCTCGAACAGCACGGTCGGCTCCTGCGCCAGCAGCGGCCGGGCTTCCCGCACGAGGTCGAGCACCTGGCTGCGGACCCCGGCCGCGTAGCCCTCCGCCTCGGCGCCGCGGTCCTCGAGCCCGAAGATGGCGGAGCGGATCTGCTTGACCGTCACGTCGAGGTCGTCGACCGCGGCCTCGACCCGGTCGACGGCCCGGACCGGGTCGGTGGGGATCAGCGCGGCGGTCCCCTGGAGCGACAGCCCGGTGGCGAACAGGCGCTGGATCACCGTGTCGTGCAGGTCGCGGGCGATGCGCGCCCGGTCGTCGACCAGGGCCAGCTCCTGGACCCGGGCGTGGAGCCGGGCGTTGTCGATGGCCACGCCCGCCGCCGACGCCAGCGCCACCACCAGCTCCTCGTCGACCTCGGTGAAGGTGTCGGCGGTGGTCTTGTCGGCCAGGTAGAGGTTGCCGTACACCTCGTCGCGGACCCGCAGCGGCACGCCCAGGAACGACTTCATGACCGGATGGTTCGGCGGGAACCCGTAGCTGTCGGGGTGCTTGCGCAGGTCCGGCAGCCGCAGCGGGCGGGCGTCCACGATGAGCAGGCCGAGGATGCCGTGGCCCTCGGGCAGGTGGCCGATCGCGGCCCGCTCCCCGTCGTCGACGCCGACGGTGATGAACTGGACCAGCCGGCGGCGCGAGTCGTCGAGCACGCCCAGGGCGCCGTAGCGGGCGTCGACCAGGTCGACCGCCGCCTGCGTGATCCGCTGCAGCATGGCCGGCAGGTCCAGATCGCTGCCCACCGACATGACCGCGTCGAGGAGCTGGCGCAGGCTCCGGGGACTCGCTATCTCGCTCATCGCGGCCGCAATCGTAGGACCTAAGCCTCTACCGCCAGGACTTCCGTGCACCGACGCTGGTCCCATGGGAGTGATCGACGGCAGGACGTGGATGGAGCACCTGAGCGCCACGCGGTGCTGGGAGCTGCTGGCCTCGACCCCCGTCGGCCGGATCGGCGTGCTGTACGACAGCGCGCCCGAGATCTACCCGGTCAACTACCTCGCGGTCGACCACACGATCGTGTTCCGCAGCGACATCGGCAGCAAGCTGAGCGCCCTGGACCGCAGCCCCGCCGTCTGCTTCCAGGTCGACGAGATCGACGCCGACAGCTCGACCGGCTGGAGCGTGCTGGTGAAGGGCCGCGCCGCACTGGTGAAGGACCCGGCCGAGCGGCGCTACCTGGACGCGCAGGGGCTGCGCCACTGGTCCCTGGGCCACAAGGCGCACTGGGTGCGCATCGTGCCCGTCGAGGTGACGGGCCGCCGGATCTGGTCCCGCCCGGGAAACTGACTGAACGAGCGTTTCCTGGAGTCCTCGCTGCGGAGCCGCGGCCCGGCCGCCAAATCGCGGACTCTTGGGCTGCGGCTCACGCGCGGTGCGCTCGGCCTGCGTACCCGGGCGGGGTCAGGCCCCGCCGGTGCTTCTAGAGGCCTCGCTGTCGAGCCGCGGCCCGGCCGCCAAATCGCGGACTCTTGCGCTACGGCTCACGCACTGCCCGCTCGGCCGGGTCAGGCGGGGTCGGCGATGTCCGTGGGCTCGTGGGTGAGCCGGGTGTGGGGGACCGAGCCGAGGTCGCCTCGGTCCTGCAGCTCGCGCACGGCCGGGACCGGGTCGTGGTCGGCGAACAGCGCGCGGTCGCCGTAGTCGGGGTCGCCCTCGGTGGCGTCCTTGACCCACCACGACGCCTCCAGGGCGATGCCGTTGGGGTCGGTGAAGTAGATCGAGTGCATCGACCCGTGGTCGACCACGTCGGTCACCTCGCAGCCGTGCTCCTTGAGCCGGGCCTGGAGCGACTCGAGGGCGTGCTCGTCGGCCAGGTTGAACGACAGGTGGTCGAACTGGATGGCCCGGGGGTCGGGGATGCCGGCCGGCTTGGCGAAGGGCTCCAGCTCGGCGTGCTCGTACTCGAAGAAC
>DATBGF010000400.1:0-5039 GCA_036558145.1 Acidimicrobiales bacterium | reverse complement strand
GCCTCGTCGCCCAGCGCGGGCAGCTCGTCGGCCGGGGTGGCGGCCACGTAGCCGTCCAGGGCCTCCACCAGCGGCTGGTAGGGGACGATGGCCTCCTCGTCGCACCGCCCGAACAGGACGAGGCCGCCGCCCTGGCCCACCCGGCGGGCCGCCTCGGACGCCAGCCGCGTCTTGCCGATCCCCGCCTCGCCCGTCACCACCGCGACGTGGCGGGCGCCCGCCACCGCCTGGTCCCACGCGTCGGCCAGGGCGGCCAGCTCGGCCTCCCGGCCCACGAACGGGGCGGGGCCGGGACGGGCCGAGGGCCCCGCAGGACGCGACGGCGAGGGCGCGCCGGGCGCCGGGCCGAGCAGGGCGACGTAGGCGGCCTCGGTCTCGGGCGACGGGTCCACGCCCAGCTCGTCGGCCAGGGACCGGCGCAACCGCTGGTAGGCCCGCAGCGCCTCGGCCCGGTTGCCCGCGGCGGCCAGCGCGGCCAGCCGGGCCCGGTGGGCGCTCTCCCGCAGCGGCGACCGGGCCACCGCGGCGTCGGCCGCGGCCAGCGCCCCGTCGGGGTCCCCGGCGGCCAGTGCCGCCTGGCTGGCGACCTCGTAGGCCCCCACCAGCAGGTCGTCGAGGCCCTCTCGCAGCTCGTCGGCCCACTCGCCCGGGTGGCCGGGCAGGAACGGCGGGCGCAGCCGGTCGACGGCGGACGCCGCGGCGGCCTGGGCCGCGGGTCCGTCCCCGGCGGCCAGGGCGGACCGGGCCACGCCCAGGTCCCGCTCGGCCGCCTCCACGTCCACCTCGACCTCGACGCTCGGGGGCAGGGCGAGCTGGTAGCCGGGCTCGCCCGCCACCACGATCTCGCCCGCTCCCGGCACGGCCGAGGCCAGCACCGAGCGGACCCGGCTGACGTGGGTGCGCAGGGCGGAGGCCCACGTCTTGGGCGGGCCGTCGGGCCACACGATGTCGGCCAGGCGCTCCCGGGGCAGGCCCGCGGGGCGTTCCAGCACCAGGGCCGCGAGCACGACCCGGGGCGGACCGCCCACCACGGTCTCCCCGACCCGGACATCCCCGGCCAGCGTGATCTGGAGTTGCACCTGCCTCCCTCGGGGCCGCCGGGCATTGTCCCACGACAGGCAATGGCGGGGAATGGAACGCTACCTGTGACAGTTGACACATGCGGCGCGCGTTTGCGCGCGGTTTGCGCGGGAGGGCGGATGATGCAGTCACGGAGCAACTGGAAGCCTTCCCCGAACACAGAGATCGTGGCGGATGATCTGGCGGGTTGGGTGAACGGCACAGTCGCATCCCAGCAGTGGGCCGGCCTGCGGCGGGGCCGGCCCACATGCGCGGGTGGAGCTAGGACCGGGGAGTGGCGATGGACACGATCAGCGGAAGGGCAGGGGAGGATCGGGCGATGAGCCCGGCCCCCGAACCGCCTGCGACTCCCCGGCTGTCCAGCCCCCACCACCGGATGCAGGCCCGCTACGACGTGGTCGTGGTCGGATCCGGCTACGGCGGCGCCATCACGGCGTCCCGGCTCGCCCGGGCCGGCCGGTCCGTGTGCGTGCTGGAGCGGGGCCGCGAGATGGCCGCCGGCGACTTCCCGTCCACCATGCTCGAAGCCGCCCGGCAGCTCCAGGTGCGCACCGCCGACCGCCGCCGCGGCTCGGCCACCGGGCTGTTCGACCTGCGTGCGGGGCACGACCTGAGCGTGATCGTCGGCTGCGGGCTGGGCGGCACGTCGCTCATCAACGCGGGCGTGGCCCTGCGCCCGCCGGCCTGGGTCTACGACGACCCCCGCTGGCCGGCCGCGCTGCGGGGCAAGAACGGCCCGACCGAGCTGGGCCCCTACTTCGACGCCGCCGAGCGGATGCTGGGCTCGACGCCCTATCCCGACGACTGGCCCGAGCCCACCAAGCTCACGGCGCTGCGCAAGGCCGCCGAGGGCGTCGGCGCCAGCGTGATCCGCCCCAAGCTCAACGTCACCTTCACCAACGGCCCCAACGCGGCCGGCGTCACCCAGTCCGCCTGCACCCTGTGCGGCGACTGCGTGACCGGCTGCAACCACGGGGCCAAGAACACCGTCACCGTCAACTACCTGCCCGATGCCGTCGCCCACGGTGCCGAGGTGTACTGCGAGGCCGAGGTGCGCACCGTGCGCCCGGTCTCCGGGGGCCCCGGCGACGGCGGGTGGGTGGTCACCTTCGACGTCGTGGGCGGGGGCCGCACCCGCTTCGACCCGCCGGCCTCCTTCGTGTTCGCCGACGTGGTCGTGCTGGCCGCGGGCACGTTGGGATCAACGGAGATCCTGATGCGCTCGCAGGCCGAGGGCCTGGCCGTCTCCCCCCGGCTGGGCCAGGCCTTCTCCGGCAACGGCGATGTGCTGGCCTTCGCCTACGACGTCAAGGACCCGGAGGTGCGGGGCATCGGCCTGGGTGGCCGAGCCGTCACGGCCCACAACGCGGTGGGGCCCTGCATCACCGGGGTCATCGACCTGAGCGGCACGGACACGCCCGGCCGGGCCACGATCCTGGAGGAGGGCGCCATCCCCGGGGCGCTCCGGTCGCTCATGCCCGCCGCCTTCGCGGTGGCGGCCGACGCCGACGACGGCGGCAGCCCCGCGGCCTTCGCCGCCCGGCTGATCCGCCGGGCCCGCGCCACCGGCGGCGCGGTGTGGGACCGCTCCGGCGGCCCCGCCGACCGCTCGCTCACCTACCTGGTCATGAGCGACGACCCCGGCGACGGTGAGCTCAGCCTGGACGGCGGTGAGCTGCGGGTGGACTGGCCGGCCATCGGCGACCTGCCCATGTTCGACCGGGACGCGACGCTGCTGCGCTCGGCCACCGCCGCGCTGGGGGCCGAGTACGTCGGCAACCCGCTGTGGTCGCCGATGCTGCACGAATCCCTGGTCACCGTGCACCCGCTGGGCGGCTGCCCGATGGCCGACGACGGCGCCCACGGCGTGGTCGACGACCGCGGCCGGGTGTACTCGGGCCTCGGCACCGACGTGCACGAGGGCCTGCTGGTGGCGGACGGCGCCATCGTCCCCCGGCCCCTGGCCGTCAACCCGCTGCTCACGATCTCGGCGCTGAGCGAGCGGGCCGCGGCGCTGCTGGCCGCGGAGCGGGGCTGGCAGGTCCAGCGCGGGCCCACGCCGCCGCTCGTGCGGGCGCGGAACACCACCCCGGGCGTGCGCTTCACCGAGCGCATGGCCGGCTGGGTCGGCGCCGCCCACGTCGCTGCCGGCGACGAGGCGCCGCCGGCCGAGGACATCTCCCGGGCCGGTGCCCGGCGGGGCCAGGCCGACGGCACCGTGTGCGAGTTCGTCCTGACCATCGAGATCGACGACCTGCCGGCCCTGCTGGCGGATCCGTCCACGCCCGGCCGGCTGAGCGGCACCGTCATCGCCCCGGCGCTGTCGCCCCACCGGCTGCGGGTGGCGGACGGCTCGTTCCGCCTGGTGCAGGTCGACCCCACCCACGTCGACACCTGGAACATGCGCTACCTGCTCGACCTGGTGGCCGAGGACGGGCGGCGCTTCACGTTCGAGGGCCACAAGGTGCTCAACGACCGCTCGTTCGCCCTCGACGCCTGGAACGACACCACCACGCTGTACGTCACCGTCCGCGAGGGTGGTCCGGAGGGCGACGTGGTGGCGGCCGGGGTGCTGCGCATCGCTCCCGGCGACTTCGCCCGCCAGCTCACCACCATGCGGATCACCGGGGTCGAGGGTGCGCTGGACCAGGCCCGCTGGCTGGCCCGGTTCGGGCGCACCTTCGCCCGCTCGCTGCTCAAGGTGTACGGCGGTCCCATCCGGGACGTCGGGCGCTTCCCGGCCCAGCCCCGGGTGCCGATCCCGCTGGAGGGCGCCGGGCACCGCAAGCTGCGGCTGCCCACCCCCGAGCCCCGCTGGTGCGACGCGGCGGGCACCTGGCACGAGGGCAACGCGCTGGGCGGCGACGCCTGGCTGCGGCTGGTCCGCTACGAGGGCGGGCGCCGCGGGCCGGTCATCCTGGCTGCCGGCTTCGGCATGCCGGCCACGTCCTTCGCCATCGACACGGTCGAGACCAACCTGGCCGAGCACCTGGTCAAGGAGGGCTACGACGTCTGGCTGTTCGACTACCGGGCCAGCATCGACCTGCCGTCGGCCTGGTCCTCGTTCACGCTCGACGACATCGCCCGGGCCGACTGGCCCACCGCGGTGGCCGAGGTCCGGCGGGTCACCGGGGCGCCCAGCGTCCAGGCCCTGGGCCACTGCGTCGGCTCGGCCACCCTGCTGATGGCGCTGGCCACCGGGATGACCGGCGTGCGCTCCGCGGTGGCCATGCAGTTCCCGCTGCACCCGGGCACGTCGTACCTCAACCAGACCAAGGCCGCCCTGAAGGTGAACCGGGCGCTGGGCTGGGTGGGCGCCCGCCGGGTGTCACCGCTGCGGGGCCTGAACGTCCCCAACACGGCGCTCGACCTGGCGCTGCGGGCCGTGCCCATGCCCCGGTCCGAGCGCTGCGACAAGGCGCTCTGCCGCTGGATCAACGCCATCTACGGCTGCACCCACACCCACGACCAGCTCGACGACACCACCCACGACCACCTCGACGACCTGTTCGGCGTGGGCAACCTGACCTCGCTCGGGCACCTGGGGACGATCATGCAGCGGCGCCTGGTGGTCAACGCCGAGGGCGCCGCCGTCTACACGGCCCACCCGGAGCGGCTGCGGCTGCCGATCCTGCTGGTCCAGGGCGAGCGGAACTACATCTTCCATCCCGAGGGCACGATGCGGACGCTGCGCTGGCTCCAGTCGAGCAACGAGCCCACGCTGTACAAGCGGCTCCTGCTGCCCCGCTACGCCCACCTCGACGCCCTGGTCGGGCGGTCGGCGGCCACCGAGGTCTACCCCAAGCTCAGCGAGCACCTCGACCGCTTCAACAACTAGGCCCCGTCCTGCGAATCATGGTGCACGCCTCTCCGGCCAGATGCCGCCGCTCGCCGCACCGAGCCGACCTTGAAACCGCTGGTGGGTTCCGGCGTCGTCCCGGCGCACCGAACGACGACCC
>DATBGF010000399.1:0-3337 GCA_036558145.1 Acidimicrobiales bacterium | reverse complement strand
ACCGGGCCGGGTGGTGCACCGTCGCCGAGGTCGAGCCCGACGTCGAGGGCCGGGAGGCCCTCGTGCTGCCGGACACGCACGGCCTGCGCCGGCCCCTGGGGCGGCTCGGGTTGGAGCCCGAGCGCCGCCGCAGGAGACCGGACGGGGACGACATCGACATCGATGCACTCGTCGAGGCGAGGGTGGCGCTAGCCGCGGGGTCGGCTCCTGACGAGGCCGTGTACGTCGAGACGGTGCGGGGGCGGCGGGACCTGTCCGTCCTCGTCCTGCTGGACGTGTCGGGATCGGCCGGTGAGCCGGGGCCGGCCGGGACGCGGGTCCACGAGCACCAGCGGGCCGCGGCGGCGGCGCTGACCCTGGCGCTGGCCGACCTGGGCGACCGTGTGGCGCTGTACGGGTTCCGGTCGCTCGGGCGGCGGGCCGTGCAGGTCCTGCCGGTCAAGCGCTTCGACGACCGGCTCGACGCACGGGCGCTGGGCCGGCTGGCGGGGCTGGAGCCGGGGGCGTACACCCGCCTCGGGGCCGCGATCCGGCACGGGAGCGCGGTGCTGGAGGCCGAGGGCGGAACGGCGCGGCGGCTCCTGGTCGTGTTGTCGGACGGGTTCGCCTACGACCACGGCTACCAGGGGTCCTACGGGGAGGCCGACGCCCGGCGGGCGCTGTCCGAGGCGCGGCGCCGGGGCACCGGCTGCCTGTGCCTGAGCATCGCGGCCGGGACCGACGTCCGGGCGCTGCGGCGGGTCTTCGGCACGGCAGCGCACGCCGCGCTCCCCCACGCAGGCGACCTGGCCGCGACCGTCGGGCCGCTGTTCCGCTCCGCGCTGGCGCTGGCCGAGGCGCAGCGGCGGGTGTCGCAGCACACTGTGCGGGCGCGGGAGCGCCTGCGGATCGAGCAGACGAGCGAGAGGAGCAGGGCGTGAACGAGGGGACCGGCCCGTACTACGTCCCGGTGGGGCGCGAGGAGCAGGTCTTCCAGGCCGCGTTCCGCCAGGGCCTGAGCGTCCTGCTGAAGGGCCCGACCGGGTGCGGCAAGACCCGCTTCGTCGAGGCGATGGCCGCCTCGCTCGGCCGGCCGCTCATCACCGTGGCCTGCCACGACGACCTCACCACCGCCGACCTCGTCGGGCGCTACCTGCTCCAGGGCGGCGACACCCGCTGGGTCGACGGGCCCCTCACCCGGGCCGTGCGCGAGGGGGCCATCTGCTACCTCGACGAGATCGTGGAGGCGCGCCAGGACACCACCGTGGTGCTGCACCCCCTGGGCGACCACCGGCGCCAGCTCCCGATCGACCGCTTGGGCGTGACCCTCGACGCCGCGCCCGGGTTCTGCCTCGTGGTGTCCTACAACCCCGGCTACCAGAGCGTGCTCAAGGACCTGAAGGACTCGACCCGCCAGCGCATGGTCGCCATCGAGCTCGACTTCCCGCCGCCCGACATCGAGGAGAAGGTCGTCGCCCACGAGGCCGGCGTCGATCCCGAGACCGCGGCCGGGCTGGTCCGGCTGGGCCAGGCCATCCGGCGGCTGGAGACCGCCGGCCTGCGGGAGGTGGCGTCCACCCGGGTGCTGATCGCCGCCGGGCGCCTCGTCGCCGAGGGCCTCGACCCGACCGAAGCGGCGCGCGCCGCGGTGGCCGGTCCGCTGAGCGACGATCCCGCCGTGACCGCCGGGCTGTTCCGCATGATCGACGCCTACCTGGCCGCCGATCCGGACCCCGACGCCTAGCCCGCAGCTGCCTGCTACGGTTGCGGAACAAATGTCAGGTTCAAGCCCGGGGGTGGGTGACGTGTCCTCTTACGAGAGCACGGCCGAGCCGATCAAGCTCGGCTACTTGTTCGACTTCAAGCTCCCGGACGGCTACCCGCCCGAGATGCGCCAGGACCTCGTCCGTCCCTTCGAGCTCGTGTTCGGCGAGGGCCTCCGCGACGGCGTGATCGACCGGCCCGTCGAGATCGTGTTCCGCGAGGTCGAGGGGCTGCCCAAGGGCAGCGTCAAGGCGGTGATCGACGCTTACGGCGAGCTGGTCGACGAGGGCTGCCTGGCCGTCTTCGGGCCCGCCATCACCGACAACTGCGTGCCTGCCCGCGAGGCCATCGAGCAGCGGTTCCACGTCCCCGCGATCAGCGTGACCGGCACCGAGGACTGGCTGGGCGAGTGGACGTTCTCGCTGTCCATGGGGTCGATGACCGACGAGCCGATCTTCTGGGCCGGCCTCATCGCCCACGACGGCCACACCGAGGTGGGCGTGCTGGCCGAGCAGTCGCTGGTCGGCGAGTCCTACATCCGCAACTTCCGCGGGGCCTGTGCCGAACAGGGGATCCGCATCGTCGCCGAGGAGTGGGTCCCCCAGACCGCGCAGGACATCAGCGACGCCGTGGGCCGGCTGCACGAGGCCAAGCCCCAGGCGCTGGTCCACTGCGGGTTCGGGTTCGGCATCGTGCGGGTCAACCCGGTGCTGGCCGCGCTGGACTGGGACCCGCCCCGCTACATGGGCACGGCCTTCCAGAACGCCTGGATCAACCCGATCATGTGGCAGGCGATCGAGGGCTGGACCGGACTCGACCAGTACGACGAGGGCAACGCCGTCGGCCAGGAGTTCCTCGACCGCTACCACGAGGCCTACGGCCGGCGGCCGGAGTACTGCGTGCCCGTGGTGAACCGGGACCTCGCCACGGTGCTGCTGCACGCGTTCGCCGACGCCCACCCGCTCAGCCCGCGGGGCGTCAAGGAGGCGCTGGAGCGGGTCAAGATGCTGCCGGCCGCGTCCGGCGCCCCGGGCACCCGGCTCTCCTTCGGCAAGTGGACCCGCCGGGGCTGGATGGGTGCGGGCTACCTCGTCGCCCGCCGGCTCGATCCCGACGGCGTGACCTCGCACCGCGTCGCGAGCTTCGGGGAGCTGTGATGGCCACCACCACGACAGGCCCGGACATCGAGCCCGCGCTCGCCGCCACCGAGCCGGCCCCGCCCCCGAGCACGAGGGTGGGCATCGCCTGGGGCCTGCTGATCATGGCCGTGCTGGCGGCCGTCGTGGCCGTCGCCCACAACATGCGCGCCCCCGGCGTGCTGGCCGACCGGGTGCGCAACCCCGACGTGACCGGCGCGCCGCGGCCGGTCGAGCCGCTGTTCGGCGACACCCACTGGATGGCCAAGCAGCAGCTCGGGACCGTCGCCATGATCACGGTCCTGGTCGTGGTGTTCGTCGTCATGTGGCGGCGCCACCCGAAGCACCCGATCCTGCTGGCCGCCATCGCCTGCACCGGGATCGTGTGGATGGACCCGATCATGAACTGGGCGCCCTACGCGGTCTACAACCCCCAGCTGTGGCACCTGCCCGAGACG
>DATBGF010000398.1:0-2870 GCA_036558145.1 Acidimicrobiales bacterium | reverse complement strand
GACGGCGCCGAGGGCGAGGTCGAAGCCGAGCCCGAGATGGCCGTCGGCGCGGCCGTCGATGGCGAAGCCCTCCCACTCCAGCAGCACCGAGAAGTCGGTCGGCTCCTGGAGCTCGACCAGCAGGACGCCCTGGCCGATGGCGTGGGGCATCCCGGCGGGGACGAGCACGGTGTCGCCGGCGGCCACCGGGACGGCGTTGAGGCCGCCCAGCAGCTCGTCGACCCGCTGGGCCTGGACCAGGCCGGCCAGCCGCGCGGGGTCCATGTCCTCGCCGAACCCCAGGTGCACGACCGGGTCGGGCCCGTCGACGCCGACGACCACCCAGGCCTCGGTCTTGCCCCACGGGCAGCCGAGGTGGCGGCGCGCGAAGCCGCGGTCCGGGTGACAGTGGACGGGCAGCCGTTCGCCGGCGTGCAGCAGCTTGACCAGCAGCGCCGGGTCGTCGCCGTAGGCCTCGGCATGGCGTCGTCCCAGGAAGCCCTCCGGGTCGGCGCTGACCGCCTCGCGGAGCGTGCCGCCGTCCTCCAGCCGGGTCAGGCCCTCGCCGGCCGACCCGAACGCGGCCGTGGTCGAGCCGACCCAGTCCTCGGGAAGGAACGCCCCGTCGCCTCCGGGCGCGCCGCGCAGCTCGTCGATGGCCGACCCGCCCCGGTAGAAGCGGGGAAACCGGTTGGCGGCCAACGGGATCGGCTTCACAGTCCGCAGCAGTTTCCCATCAATCCGGTGGAAACGAAAGAAACCCGACGCTCAGCGGAACCGCTCGACGTCCCTGCCGCTCTGCTCGCCCATCCCGTGGGCGGCGATGTAGCCCCAGGCGTCCGGCCGTGAGCCGTCGGTGTCGGTCACGCCGTAGCGGTCGGCCAGCTGGCGGGCGGTCAGCACCTGGCCGGCGAACCGGGCCACCTCCGGGTCCTGGGCGAGGACGGCGACGCCGCGGGCCACGTAGGCCGGGGACTCCGAGATCGCGAACCCGGGCACCTTGGCGAGCGCGTCGCGCCAGGTCGCCTCGGTGACCCCGAAGGCCTCCAGCATGGCCTCCGAGCGCAGCCAGCCAGGCGTCACGCCCACCGCCGTCACCGGCCGGTCGCGCAGCTCGTGGGTGAGCGAGAGGACGATCCGGCCCACGTTCGCCTTGACCAGGTCGTAGAAGAAGCCGACGCCCTCCCGGTAGTCCGCGTTGACCTCGGCCGTGCCGTCGGTCATCTCGACCAGCAGCCCGCGGTCGCCGCGCAGCAGCAGCGGCAGCGCGGCATGCGCGGTGACGAGATGGGTGTCCACACCCATCCGCAGCATCCGCAGCCCGCCGGCGAGGTCGTGCTCCCACATGGGGGTGTGCCACTGGGCGTAGCGGTCGCCGCCGAAGATGTCGTTGACCAGGACGTCCAGGCGGCCGCGCTCGGCGTCGATGCGGGCGACCAGGCCGGCGACGGCCTTGGGGTCCTCATGGTCGACGACCAGGGCGGTTCCGTGCCCGCCGGCGGCGGCGAGCAGGTCGCCGGTTTCCTCGATGGTCTCGGGGCGCCCGATCTCCGACCTCCCGGCCGCCCGGCTGCTGCGCCCGGTCGCGTAGACGTACAGCCCGGCCCGGGCCAGCTCGACCGCGATGGCGCGCCCCGCGCCCCGGGTCGCCCCGGCCACCAGGGCGACCCGCTGGGCGTCGTGCGCGGCATTCATCGCGGGCCATCAAAGCACATCCCCGGCACGCCTCGGCCGGCCGGATTCGGATAGGCTGCCGGGCGACGATGACCAGCAGCGGCGGTGAGGCGCACTTCAGCAGCCAGGCCCATGGCGAGCCCACGGGGCCGGGCCGCTTCGTCAGGGTCGACGACATCGACCCCGTCGAGTTCGTCCCCGGCCTGGTGTTCCGCCCGGTGCTGGGCCAGAACGCGATGGCCAACTTCGTGTCGTTCGCCCCGCACACGGTCGCTCCCACCCACGTCCACGAGGAGGAGCAGATCGTCGTCGTGCTCGAGGGCGAGTTCGAGTTCCACATCGACGGGGAGTCGCGCACCATGCGCCCCGGGGACGTGGCGGTGATCCCGCCATGGGTCCCCCACGGCGCCCGCACCCTGGAGTCCCCATGTGTCGAGGTGGACATGTTCACCCCGCCGCGCCGGACGCTGCTCGAACACGCGGACGCCAGGACCTCCGAGCCGCCCGAAGGCCCGGCCTGATGCACGCCATCCGGGTCTCGCGGTTCGGCGGGCCGGAGGTCCTGGAGCACCTGGAGCTGCCCGAGCCGGAGCCGGGGGCCGGTCAGGTCCGGGTGCGCCTGGGCGCGATCGGCGTCAACCCCGCCGACACCTACATCCGGACCGGTACCTACGCGTTCTTCACCCCGGAGCTGCCCTGGACGCCCGGGTTCGACGGGGCCGGCGTGGTCGACGCCGTCGGTCCCGGGGTGGACGAGGTGGCGCCGGGGGACCGGGTCTTCGTGGCCGCGCTGGGAACGCCCGGCAGCTCCGGCCTGTACGCGGACCTGGCCGTGGTCGACGCGGCGGCGGTCCATCCGCTGCCCTCCACGCTGTCGGACGCCCAGGGCGCGGCCGTGGGCGTGCCCTGTGTGACCGCCTGGCGGGCGCTGTTCCAGAAGGCCGGCGTGCAGCCGGGGGAGACCGTGCTCATCCACGGCGCCAGCGGCGGTGTCGGGGTCCCGGCCACCCAGCTGGCCGCCGACGCCGGCGCCGTGGTCGTCGGCACGGCCG
Source organism: Acidimicrobiales bacterium (assembly GCA_036558145.1). Lineage (GTDB taxonomy): Bacteria > Actinomycetota > Acidimicrobiia > Acidimicrobiales > VFJN01 > ZC4RG19. The sequence continues at coordinate 165 of DATBGF010000398.1, read as the reverse complement.
GGTCGGCGGCCGGGGCCGAGGTGGTCCGCCGGGCCGGCGCCGGCCACGTCCTTGACCATTCGGCGCCCGGGTACCTGGACGAGCTGGCCGGCATCACCGGTGGCCGCGGCGTCCCGGTGGTGGTGGAGATGCTGGCCGACGTGAACCTGGAACGGGACCTGGGCG
>DATBGF010000397.1:0-7004 GCA_036558145.1 Acidimicrobiales bacterium | reverse complement strand
GTGAGCAGCAGGCCCTCGTTCAGGGTGAGCTCGGCCCGCCCGGCCTCGTCGCGGACCCGGGACCGGGCCGCGTCGTTGGCCGCCAGCGCCTCGGCGTGGCGGCCGAGGCCCCACATCAGGTTCCGGGTGTGGATCTCGGTGAGGTAGACGAGCAGCTGGTCGTCCTCCGCGGCCGCCTGGGCGGCGGCCAGGACCTCGTCGGCCCGCTCGAAGCGGCCCAGCTCGTGCAGGGCCTCGCCCAACAGCAGGCCGGCCTCGGGTGTCACCCCGCGGGCGACGGCCGCCTCGCCGAGCCGCTCGACCGTCGGGTAGTCCTGGCCGTAGCGGGCGAGGCGGGCCGCCCGGACCAGCAGCTCGGGGTCGGCCGTCCCCCCGGCGTCGAGGCGGGTCGTGACCACGCAGACGGGATCCCCCCGGCGCCTCGCCCCGAGGCGCTCGATGCGCTCCACGTGCTCCAGCAGCAGGCGGCGGCGGGTGAGGCCCGGCATCCGCGCCCGGAGGATCTCGCCGTAGAGCGGGTGTGCGAGCCGCACCCGCTGACGGCGGCCGTCGGGCTGCACGCTGAGCAGACCCAGGCGGTCGAGCAGCTCGAGTGGCGCCGGGCCCACCAGGCCCTCGAGCACGGCCAGTCCCGTCGGCTCGCAGACGGCGAGGACGTCGAGGGCCTCGGACGCCTCGGGCGGCAGCCCCGCCAGCCGGCCGGCCAGCAGCTCGTGGAGCCGGGGCGTGGTGACCAGCGGCCCCGCCAGCCGCCACACGCCCCGCTGCTCGACCAGGTGGCCGCGGTCGAGGGCACCGAGGACCAGCTCCCGCACCAGCAGGACGTTGCCCTGGCTGGCGGTCCAGATCTCGGCCACCGAGGTGGCCTCCACCGGGCCCCGCAGGACCAGGTGGAGCAGCGTCCCCACCGCGGCCTGGTCGAGGTCGGCGAGGTCGACCCGCCGCACCCGGGCCCGGTGCCACAGCGACTCGACGCCGGGCGGCAACGCCTCGCCGGATCGGACCGTGGCCACCAGGAACAGCAGGTCGGCGTCCACGAGCTGGCAGACGAGCGTGGCCGACGTGGCGTCGAGGAGGTGGAGGTCGTCGACGAAGAGGACGAGGGGACCACGGCCGGCCTGGTCGTCGAGCACGACCCTGACCTTGGACACGATGGCGACCAGGTCGACCCGCTCGTCGCCGATCCCGGGCGGGAGCAGGTGGGCGAGCGCCCCGAGCGGGGCGCCCCGCGTACCCTCGGTCGGGGTGGCCCGTGCGACGTTGCGGCCGTGGTCGTCGGCCAGGGCGAGGCACTGGTCGGCCAGTCGGGTCTTGCCCACGCCGGGATCGCCGTAGATGACGAAGCCGTGGGCCCGGGGATCGGCCAGGCTGGCGGTGAACAGCTCGAGCTGCTCGTGCCGCCCGACCAGCGGCCATTGCAGCGGCGGCACCGCGCTGGCGGGGCCGGCGGAGCGTGCCGGGGCCATCACGCAGACGGTACCGGGCGGGCCGGGCCGGTGCCGCAGGGTTGAGCAACGATTGCTCATCCGTCCGGCGATCGACCCTGGGAGACTGGCCGGGTGACCCCCGAGCAGATCGCGCTGGTCGAAGCAACGGTGGCGACCGTGGACCTGCGGGTGGTGGCCGCGGACTTCTACCGTCGCCTGTTCGCGGCGGAGCCCGCGCTGGCCGCCATGTTCACGACCGATCCGGCCGTCCAGGCCGAGCGGTTCGGCATGGAGCTGGCGGAGATCGTCACCTCGATCCGCTCGCTCGACTCGTTCGACGCCCGGGTGCGGGCCCTCGGCGCCCGCCACCGCGGCTACGGCGTCCGGGCCGGGCACTACAAGCTCATGGGCGAGGCCCTGCTGGCCGCCCTCGGCGCCGCCCTCGGACCGGCCTGGAGCGACGAGCTGGCCGAGGCCTGGGCGCGCGCCTACGACCTGGTGGCCGAGACCATGCTCCAGGGAGCGTTGCTCACCCCGCCCGCCGAGCGAAGTTGAGCAACGGCTACCCGGGACCCGAGGACCCCTGGTGCGGTCTGGTAGGGAGGTCGCCGGCACGGGACCGGCGCCCGGACCCCTGGAGCCATCATGCAGATCCCCTTCAACGTCCTCGACTTCCTGGACCGCGCCGCGCTCGTGTACGGCGATCGCATCGGCGTGGTCGACGAGCCCGACCAACCGGCAGGGAGCTGGGGCTCCCTCACCTGGCGGGAGGTCGCGGCCCGGGCCCGGGCGCTGGCTGCCGGCCTCGACGCCCTCGGCGTGGGGCCGGGCGAGCGGGTCGCGATCGTGTCCCCCAACAGCGCCCGTCTCCTCGTCACGCTGTTCGGCGTGTCGGGCTGGGGGCGCGTGGTCGTGCCGATCAACTTCCGGCTCAACGCCGAGGAGGTCGGCTACATCGTCCGCCACTCGGGCGCGTCGGTGCTGCTGGTCGATCCGGAGCTCGACGAGGCGCTGGCCGGCGTCACCGCCCCTCACCGCTTCGTCCTGGGCGCCGAGTCGGACGCCGTGCTGTTCCCGGAGGACCGGGAGCCCGTGCCGTGGCACGACCCCGACGAGAACGCCGTCGCCTCCATCAACTACACGAGCGGGACGACGGCGCGGCCCAAGGGTGTCGAGCTGACCCATCGCAACCTGTACGTCAACGCCCTGACGCTCGGCTGGCACACGGGGGTGGACGAGAGCGACGTCTACCTCTGGGCCGTGCCGATGTTCCACTGCAACGGGTGGGGCCTGGTGTACGCCATCACCGGGATGGGCGGCCGCCATGTGATCCTCCGCAAGGTCGACGGGCCCGAGATCCTGCGCCGCATCGACCACCACGGCGTCACGTTCATGGGCGGGGCGCCGGCGGTCGTCAACACGATCCTGGCCGCGGCGCCCGCGTTCGACAGCCGCCTGACCGGCGTCCCCGGGCACGGGCGCATGCGCATCGTGTCGGGCGGCGCTCCCCCGCCCACCGCCACCATCGAGCGGGTCGAGACCCTGCTCGGGTGGGAGTTCATCCAGGTCTACGGCCTGACCGAGACGTCGCCGCTGCTCACCCTCAACCGGCGCCGGAGCGACTGGGCCGGCCTGGGCCGCGCCGAGCGGGCCCGGCGGCTGGCGGCGGCCGGCCCGCCGGCGATCGGCGTCCGCCTGCGCACCGGCCCCGACGGCGAGGTGGAGGCCCGGGGCAACGTCGTGTTCAACGGCTACTGGCAGCAGCCGGCGGCGACCGCCGAGGCGCTGGCAGGCGGCTGGTTCCACACCGGCGACGGCGGCCGGATCGACGAGCACGGGTACGTGACGATCGCCGATCGGCGCAAGGACGTCATCATCACCGGCGGTGAGAACGTGTCGTCAATCGAGGTCGAGGACACCCTGTGCCTGCACCCGGCCGTGGCCGAGGCCGCGGTGATCGGGGTGCCCGACGACCGCTGGGGCGAGACGGTCAAGGCGCTCGTCGTGCTGCGGCCGGGCGCCTCCACCGCGGCCGCCGAGCTGATCCGGCACTGCCGGGACCACCTGGCCCACTACAAGTGCCCCACCAGCGTGGAGCTCGTGGACAGCCTGGCCCGCACCGCCACCGGCAAGGTCCAGAAGTTCAAGTTGCGGGAGCCCTACTGGGCGGGGCGCGACCGGCTGGTCTCCTGACGGCCGGGCCGACCGATCGAGGATGCCGAGCGCTGGGCGTTAGCTTCGGCTCATGCCCACGCTCGGCATCAAGCTCTCGCCCCAGAACTGCACGATCGCGGACCTGCGCGCCGTGTGGCGCATCGCCGACGAGGCCGGCTTCGACCACCTGTGGGCCTTCGACCACTTCGCCCCGATCTTCTCGGACGTGGAAGGCGACGTGTTCGAGGGGATGACTCTGCTGGCCGCCATGGCCGAAGCGACCTCCCGGGTGCGGATCGGGCTGATGGTCACCGGCGCCACCTACCGGCACCCCGGGGTGCTGGCCAAGATGGCGACGACCATCGACCACCTCTCCGGTGGACGGCTCGAGTTCGGGATCGGGGCCAGCGGGGCCGAGGTCGAGCACACGATGCTGGGCATCCCGTTCGGCCCGCCCGCCGAGCGGATCCGCCGGCTCGGCGAGGCGCTGACCGTGTGCCGCAGGCTGTGGACCGAGGAGCGCACGTCGTTCGACGGCCGCTACTACCGCCTCACCGACGCGGTCGCGAACCCCAAGCCGCTCCAGCGCCCGCACCCCCCGATCTGGATCGGGGGGGCGGGCGAGCAGCTGACGCTGCGCGTCGTCGCCGAGCACGCCGACGTGTGGAACGCCATCGGCCCGGTCGACGTGCTCAGCCGCAAGGCGTCGGTCCTCGCCCGGCACTGCGAGGACATCGGCCGCGACCCGGCGGAGATCCGGCGCTCCGTGCAGCCCCGCTTCGACGCCTCCCGGCCCGAGGCGATGGTCGACCAGCTGCACGCTTACATCGAGGCCGGCTTCACCGAGAACATCGTCTACGTGCCGCCCGGCGGCGACCCCGTGCGGGCGGCCGGGATCGCGGCGGAGCGGGTCCTCCCCGAGTTCGCCGGCCGGCCCTCCTAGCAGCCCGTATACGGCGGAGCGTCGCCGCCGTACCCTCGCGACCATGGCCAAGCACGCGAGCAAGGCCGCCACCCGCGACCGCATGCCGAAGAAGCCCTACGAGCGCGAGCTGTTCCGTCTCCAGGCCCAGCTCGTCAAGGCCCAGGAGTGGGTGCGGGCCGAGGGCAAGCGGATGGTCGTGATCTTCGAGGGACGTGACGCCGCGGGCAAGGGCAGCACGATCAAGCGGGTGACCCAGTACCTCAACCCCCGCGTCGCCCGCATCGCGGCGCTCCCCGCCCCCACCGAGCGCGAGCGCACGCAGTGGTACTTCCAGCGCTACATCGCCCACCTGCCGGCGGCCGGCGAGATCATCCTGTTCGACCGCTCCTGGTACAACCGGGCCGGGGTGGAGAAGGTCATGGGCTTCTGCACCTCGGACGAGTACCACCGCTTCCTGCACCAGTGCCCGATCTTCGAGCGGATGCTCGTGGAGGACGGCGTGCTGCTGCGGAAGTACTGGTTCTCCGTGAGCGACCAGGAGCAGGAGGCGCGCTTCCGGTCGCGGCTGGAGGATCCGATGCGCCAGTGGAAGCTGTCGCCCATGGACCTCGAGTCGGTCAGCCGGTGGGAGGACTACTCCCGGGCCAAGGACCAGATGATGGTCCACACCGACATCCCCGAGGCCCCGTGGTTCGTCGTGGAGAGCGAGGACAAGCGGCGGGCCCGGATCAACATGATCGCCCACCTGCTGAGCACGATCGAGTACCACGAGGTCACGCGGGTCCCGCTCACCCTGCCGAAGCGGCCGGCGTCCAGGGGCTACGAGCGGCCGCCGCGCGACACCCAGACCTACGTGCCGGACCACGCCGCCTCGGTCCTGAACGGTCAGACCGAGTAGACCCCGTCGAGGACCAGCAGCACGCTCGCCGCGATCAGCGCGGCGGCCGTGCCCCGGGCCACCCACAGGACGGCCCGGCCGCCGGTGCCCTCCGGCGCCACCCGGGCCACCAGCGCGACGAGACCGGCGACGGAGGCCGCCAGGGCGGCGGCCGGCACCGGCACGCCCCGGTCGGCATGGGCGCTGAGGGCCAGGAACACCAGCGCCGGCCGGACCACCAGCGGGACCGCGACGGGGACCAGCGCGGCGCGCCGGCCCGCCAGCGCGGGCTCGCGTGCCGGTCGCGGGCGCACGAGGGTGACGGCTCCCGCGACCGCGGCCACGACACCGGCCGCGATCCGGAACGCCGGCGTGGTCACGTCCAGCACGTCGAGCAGCGGCCCGCTCAGCAGGGACGTCACCAGCACGGCGAGCGCCCCACCCGCGCCACCGAGCGCCGCGATCGTCACCACCTCCCGGCGGGACCGGCCGGCACGGGGCACGCCGAGGGCCACCCAGCACGGGTTGAACGCGGCGACCAGGGCTGCGAGCCACAGCCACGCCGACGGCGCGGGCCCGCCCGAGGGCCCGTGCGCCTCGTCCTGGGCCTCGACGATGGCGACCGTGCGCAGCAGCGCGGCCAGGGCGTGCTGCTGGTCGTCCATCCGGGTCTCGCCGTCGCGGAACCACGCGCCCCGCACCTTGTCGGGGGCCGGGGCCGAGGACGCGTCGGCCGCGCTGGACTGCTTCGCGATGGCGAGCCCGGCGATGCACATCGCCCGCTCGGCCAGAGGCCGGCGGATGTCGGCCAGGCGCGGGTCGGCCTCCGAGGCGCGCCACAGGCCGGTGAGCGCCTCGCCCACCACGCCGTAGCCCCCGCCCCGCGGCGCCTGCGGGCCCCGCACCAGCAGGCCCCACGGCCCGAAGCGCTGGCCCACCCAGCGGACCTGGGCGCCGAACAGCCCCGCCTGGCGCCGGGCGTAGGCCACCTCGGCGTCGGTGAGGGGCCGCTCGGCGTCCCGGTCCTCGAACTCCACCGTCTCCGCCAGCCCGTAGGCGGCCCAGTGGTCCGGCACCGGCGGCCAGTGGTCCTCGGCGTCGTCGCGCCGCGTCGCGAGGTAGGCGCCGATCCGGTCGGCCGCCTCGCCCCACGGACCGTCCGGGAACAGCCGGTGCATGCGGGCCAGGGCCCAGTAGGCCTCGCCCGTGTAGTACTTCGAGTACTCGCCCGCCACGGGGCGCCCCGCGCTCAGGTCGTACTCGGCCAGCACCGCCCCCGACGGCTCGGTCTGGGCGACCAGGAACCGGCCGAGCTGGTCCATCTGCTCGTCGTAGCGGTCGTCGCCGGTGTCGAGCCGCCGCTCGACGAGGCCGGCGAGGAGCAGCGCGGTCGCCCCGGTCGAGACGGATCCGTACGACGGGACCGCCGCCCAGCCATCCCGTTCGATCAGCTGGTCGAGTGTCCACTCGACGCCGCGGTCGGCGGCCTCGCCCCACGGCCCGTCCGGGAACAGCCGGTGCATGCGGGCCAGCGCCCAGTAGGCCTCGCCCGTGTAGTACTTCGAGTACTCGCCCGCCACCGGGCGCCCCGCGCTCATGTCGTACTCGGCCAGCACCGCCC
>DATBGF010000396.1:0-7953 GCA_036558145.1 Acidimicrobiales bacterium | reverse complement strand
GCACCCTGCAGGCCGCCGGCTTCCGTTACGTGAAGACCCTGATGACCGCCCCCTCGCGGCTCAACTACCGCCAGCCCATCACCCGCTGGGTGCTGGAGCGCGGCTCTACGGTCTGAGTGACATCCGGATCGATGATCTCATGAACGACATCCCCAGGGATGCGCTCGGTCAACCCGGGAAAGGGGAGGCCAGGGAGCGGGCGAGTGCGTCGCGCTCGGCGGCGGTGCCGGAGGCGGCGATCTCGGCCTGGGCGGCGTCGAGGACCGCTCGCTCGACGCGGTAGGCGACCAGCTGGGCGACGATGGCGGCCAGGGCGCGGACGGAGGCGGCGATGCGGGTGGCGTGCTCTTCGGCGAAGTCGTCGGGGGCGCGGCCGGGCGGGGCCGGGCGGCGGAGGCGGGCGCCGACCAGTTGGGACCAGGCGTCCATCACGTCGCGGCCCAGGGCGTCCGAGACCTCCAGCTGGCGGCGGGCTATGCGCATGAGGTCCTCCAGCGACAACCCCACCTCCAGCAGCGTGAGCACATTGCGGACGAAGCGGACGTCGGCGTCGCTGTAGCGGTCGCCTTCGACCAGGTGGTGGGGCCGCAGCAGGCCCGACGCCTCCAGGGCCCGCAGCACGGCGACGGGGACGCCGGAGCGCTCGGCCACGTCGGCCAGGCGCAGCACCTCGTGGGATTCCACCGCATGCGGGGGCGTGTCGACCGGCGACTCGGCCACCGCCTCGGCGATCATGCGGAGGGAGTAGCCGCGGTCCTTGAGGTGGCGGATGTGCAGCAGCCGCTCCCGGTGATGGGGCCCGTACCAGGCCACCCTGCCCTCGTGGCGCGGCGGCGGGAGCAGCCCCTTGGACTGGTACGAGCGCAGCAGCGGGACCGAGATCCCGACCTCGGCCGCGAGGTCTTCCGCGCGGTAGCGCATCGTCCTAGCATCGGAACTTCGCGGCTCGGGCGTTGCCATGGCGTGTGCTCCCTGTTCCCCCAGTGCTACGACCCCGAGACGGCCGCGTTAACTTCGACGCGCTTATAGAAGCATTCCACGGATCCGTGTAACCATCGGGAACCGGACGGGTCGAAACCCTCTGTCGCATCCGTTCGATCTTCCCTGCTGGAGGACACACGCCCGTGCCATTCGCAGTGATCTTCCCTGGTCAAGGCGCAGCTTCGCCAGGCGCCGGCCACCCGTGGACCGATCACCCCGCCTGGTCCGTGGTCGCCGACGCCGAGGCCGCCACCGGGCTCGACCTGGCCCGCCTGCTGCTCGACGCCGACGCCGAGGAGCTGTCCACCACCCGGGCCAGCCAGCTGGCCGTCCTCCTGGGCTCGCTCGTCGCCTGGGACGCCCTGAGCGCCCAGCTCGACGAGGCGCCGGTGGCCTTCGCCGGCCACTCGCTCGGCCAGATCACCGCCCTCATCGCCGCCGGCGCCATCGACCGGGCCGACGGCTTCCGCCTGGCCGCCCGCCGGGCCGAGCTGTCCCAGGAGTCGGCCGACGCCCGCCCTGGGCGGATGGTCGCCCTGCTCGGCGCCGAGCTCGACGTCGCCGGCCGGGTGTGCGACGGCGGCCCCGACGTGTGGATCGCCAACGACAACGCGCCCGGCCAGGTCGTGATCGCCGGTACGCCGGATGGCGTAGAGGCGGCAGCCGAGCGGGCCAAGGCCCTCGGCGTGCGCCGGGTCATGCCCCTCGACGTGGGCCACGCCTTCCACACCCCTCTGCTGGCCGAGGCGGCCGAGGAGCTGCACGGGCTCCTCGCCACCCTCGACTTCCGGGAGTCGGCCGCGCCGGTCGTGTCCAACGTCGACGCGCTCGGCCACACCGACCCCGCCTGCTGGGCCGACCAGCTCACCCGCCACCTGGTCGAGCCCGTTCGCTGGCGCGAAAGCCAGCGGGCCCTGGCCGCTTCGGGCGCCACCGCGTTTGTCGAGGCCGGACCCGGGAAGGTGCTCGCGGGACTCGCCAAACGGACCGTTCCCGACGTGACCGTGCACGATCTGACCGTTCCCGCCGACCTCGACCCCGTGGTCGGCGCGCTCGCCCCCACAGGAGTCCCCCGATGACCGCGCTCGAGATCCCGCCCCTCGAGATGGCCGCCACCGCCGAGGAGGTGCACGTGCCCGAACGTCTGATCGCCGCCCCCGCCGCCGGCGTGTTCCGCGCTGCCCCGCCCGACGTGGTCACCGCCGAGGGCGAGATCGTCCACGCCGGCCAGGAGGTGGGCACGATCGAGGTCACCGGCGGCAGCGTCACCGTGACCAGCGCCCACACCGGGTTCCTGATGGGCCTGCTCGCCCTGCCCGGCGAACGGGTCCGGGCCGACCAGCCGCTGGCCTGGGTACGCGTCCTCGGATGAGCCTCGCCAGCGCCACCACCACCGGGCTGGCGGGCGGGATCAGCGTGGCGGGCTGGGGCTCGGCCCTCCCCGCCCGGCGCGTGACCAACCACGATCTCGCCCGCACGCTGGACACCTCCGACGAGTGGATCGTCGACCGGTCCGGCATCCGCGAGCGGCGTTGGGCCGGGGAGGGCGAATCCACCGGACCCCTGTCGATCTTGGCCGCCCGCCGCGCCCTGGAGCGCGCCCACGTGGCCCCCCAGGACGTGGACGTCGTCGTCGTCGCCACCTGCACCCCCGAGCGCCCCATCCCCTCGACCGCCGCCCTCGTGGCCTCCGAGCTGGGGATCAGCGCCGGCGCGTTCGACCTCAACGCCGCCTGCGCCGGGTTCGTCTACGGGCTCACCACCACCTCCGCCCTGCTGGAGGCGGGTGTCGCCCGCACCGCCCTGCTGATCGGGGCGGACACCATGACCAGCGTGATCGACCCCGGCGACCGGGGCACCGCGGTCCTGTTCGGGGACGGGGCCGGCGCCCTGGTGCTGACCGGCAGCCCCGGCCACGACCCCGCTGCCCCCGGGCTGGTGGCCAGCGACCTGGTCAACGACCCCCTGGGCGTCGAGCTGCTGGTGGTGCCCGCGGGCGGCAGCGGACGGCCCGCCAGCGCCGAGACCGTGGCCGCCGGCGAGCACTACCTGCGCATGGACGGCCGCGAGGTGTTCCGCCGGGCCGTGCGGGCCGTCGAGGCCTCGATCGCGAGCACCCTGGCCCGCTCGGGGTACACGGCCGACGACGTCGCCCTGTTCGTGCCCCACCAGGCCAACGCCCGCATCGTCGACGCGGTGCTGTCCCGCACCGGCCTGTCCGCCGAGCGCACGTCCTCCACCGTGGACCGCTACGGCAACACGTCGGCCGGGTCCATCCCGATCGCACTTGCCGAAGCGGCGGAAGCCGGTACGGTGACGCCCGGAGATCTCGTGCTGCTCTGCGGGTTCGGGGCAGGACTCACCGTGGGCACCGCCCTGTGGCGCTGGGGCACGCCGACACCACCAGGGAGGGAAGCCGCATGACGCCACGTGTGGCGTTCGTGACCGGCGCATCCGGCGGCATCGGGTCCGCCTGCGCCCGGGCGCTGGCCGCGGCGGGGCACCGGGTGGCGGTCGGCTACGGGGCATCCGCGGGCGCGGCCGACAAGGTCTGCGAGGACATCTCGGCCGCGGGCGGCACCGCCCTGGCCGTCCACGCCGACGTGACCTCCAAGGACCGGGTCGACGCCGCGTTCGGCGAGGTCGAGGAGGCCTGGGGCCCGGTGGAGCTGCTGGTCAACGCGGCCGGCGCCAACCGGGACAAGCTCATGGTGCAGTTGGGCGACGACGACTGGCAGCACACCCTCGACACCGACCTCACCGGACCCTTCCTGACCGTGCGCCGGGCGCTGCGCCCCATGGTGCGGGCCCGCTTCGGTCGCATCGTGAACGTGTCCTCCATCGTGGCCGCGACCGGCTCGCCCGGGCAGGCCAACTACGCCGCCGCCAAGGCGGGCCTGGTGGGACTGACCCGCTCGGTGGCCCGCGAGGTCGCCACCCGCAACATCACCGTCAACGTGGTCGAGCCCGGCCCGGTGACGACGGCCATGACCGACGCCCTCCCCGCCGCCCGGCGGGAGGCCCTGGCCGCCGCCGTCCCCATGGCCCGCTTCGGGACCCCGGACGAGGTGGCAGCGGTCGTGGCCTTCCTGTGCGACGATGCCGCATCGTTTGTGACCGGGGCCGTGATCCCGGTCGACGGCGGCCTCGGCATGGGACGCTGACGACCACATCCGCCTAGAGACAAGGAACCCCTCCCCATGGATCGTGCAACCGCCCTCGAAGCGCTCACCAAGGCTGCGGTCGACGTCCTGTCCGTGACGGCCGACCAGGTCACCGAGCAGGCGTCGTTCGCGGACGACCTGGACGCCGACAGCCTCGACCTGGTCGAGCTGGTCATGCAGCTCGAGGACTCCCTCGACGTGACCATCGACGAGGACGACCTCGGCGAGGTGCGCACGGTCGGCGATGCCGTCGACCTGATCGTCGCGGCGAGCGCCGCCAACGCGTGACCTCCTCGACCGACCACCGGGGCCGGCCCCGGGTCGCCGTCACCGGCATGGGGGTCAAGGCCCCGACCGGTCTCACCGTCGACGCCCTCTGGGACGGCCTCGTCGCCGGGGTGTCGGCGGCCGGGACGGTCACGCTGTTCGACCCCAAGGACCACACTGTGGGCTTTGCGTGCGAGGTCAAGGACTTCGACGCCGTGCCCTACGTCGGGCCCAAGGAGGTCCGGCGCACCGACCGGGCCGCGCTGCTCGGCATCGCCGCCGCGGCCGACGCTCTCGATGTCGCCACGGCCGACGCGCCCCTGGGCGCGGATCCGCTGCGCTGCGGCGTGGTCGCCGGCTCGGGCATCGGCGGGATCCGCACGCTGGAGGACCAGGTCGTCGCCTACGGCGAGAAGGGCCCCCGCGTGGTCGGCCCGTTCCTGGTGCCGATGATGATGGCCAACGCCACCGCGGCGCTCATCGGCATCCGCCACGGCTTCACCGGCCCCAACCTGGCGGTGGCCACCGCCTGCGCCACGGGCGCGCACGCCATCGGCGAGGGCGCCCGCTACATCCGTGACGGCATGGCCGACGTGGTCGTGGCCGGCGGCACCGAGGCCTGCATCACGCCGGTCACGATGGCTGCGTTCGCCCGCATGGGCGCGCTGAGCCGCAACCCCGACCCGGCCCAGGCGTCCCGGCCGTTCGACGACGGCCGCGACGGGTTCGTGATGGGCGAGGGCGCGGCCTTCCTGGTGCTCGAGCCCTGGGACAAGGCCGAGGCCCGCGGCGCCCGCATCCTCGGCGAGGTCGCCGGCTACGGGACGACCTGCGACGCCCACCACATCACCGCCCCGGTGGAGAACGGCGCCGGCGCGGCCGCGGCCATGGAGATGGCGCTGGCCGACGCCGGGCTGGACCCGGCCGCCATCGGCCACGTGAACGCCCACGGCACCTCGACCCCGCACAACGACAGCGCCGAGGCTGCGGCCATCGCCAAGGTGTTCGGCCCCGGCGCCGTGCCGGTGACGTCGGGCAAGGGCGTGACCGGCCACCTGATCGGCGCCGCCGGAGCGGTCGAGGCCGTCGCCGCGCTGCTGTCGGTCGACCGTGGCGTGGTCCCGCCGACCGCGAACCACCAGCACACCGACCTGCCGGTGGACGTGGTGGCGGGCGGCCCGCGGGAGATCGGCCGCGGCCCGGCCATCTCGACGTCGTTCGCCTTCGGCGGCCACAACGTCGCCCTGGTCCTCAGCCCGGTCTGATGGTGGCGGTGGCGGCCCCGGGGGTCCCGATCCCCCGCCTGCCGATCGGCCGGGGTCGTCCCGGCACGGTCGAGGCGGGACTGGGGCCCGCGCCCGGGCTGCCGTCGCAGGCCACCGTCGCCTGGTTCCGGGGCAGCCCCGCAGCGCTGCCCGTGGCCGACACGGACGTGATCGCCCGCACCGTGCGCGCCGGCGTCGACGCCGGGGTCCCGGTGGTGGGCGTGCTCGGCAACGTCGGCAGCGGCACCCACGCGGGCGTCGCCTCGCTGCACGGCTGGGGCTCGGTGGCCCACGCCCTGGCGGGCGCATCGGGCCTGGTCCCGACGGTGCTGGTCGTGGACGGGCCGTGCCTGGGCGGGCCGGCGCTGCTGCTCGGACTGGCCGACATCGTGGTCATGACCAGCCAGGCCCAGGCGTTCGTCAACGCCCCGGAGACCTCGGCCCGCATCACCGGCTCCGCGGTGCTCGACGCCGACCTGCTGGGCGGATCGTGGGTGCACGGCACCCGCACCGGGGTGGCGGACCTGGTGGCGGACGATCTCGACGCCGCCCTGGACATGGTGGACGACCTACTGAGCCACCTGCCGCCCAACAACCACGAGACGCCGCCCGAGGCCGTCACCCTCGATCCCGTCGACCGCCCCTGCGACCGGGCTCTGGCCGTGGTGCCGGCCGACCGCCGGGCCAGCTACGACGTGCGCAACGTCATCGCCGACCTGGTCGACGACGGCGCCTTCCTGGAGCTGCGGGGCCGCTTCGGGACCAGCGTGGTCACCGGACTGGCCCGGGTGGCGGGCATGCCCGTCGGCGTGGTCGCCAACCAGCCCAGCCAGCTGGCCGGCGCCCTCGACATCGAGGGCTCGCAGAAGGGCGGGCGCTTCGTCCGCCTCTGCGACGGGTTCGGGCTGCCGCTGGTGACCCTGGTCGACACGCCCGGGTTCCGGCCGGGGCGGGACCAGGAGTGGCGGGGCATGATCCGCCACGGGGCCAAGCTGGCCTTCGCCTACGCCGAGGCCACCGTGCCCCGGGTGTGCGTGGTGCTGCGCAAGGCCTACGGCGGGGCGTACATCGTCATGGACTGCAAGTCGATGGGCAACGACTGCGCCCTGGCCTGGCCCAGCGCCGAGATCGCGGTCATGGGCGCCAAGGCCGCGGTCGAGATCCTCAACCGGCGCGAGCTGGCCGAGGCGGATGAGGCCGACCGGGACGCGGCCCGGCGCGAGCTGGAGGCCGCGTACGAGTCCGTCCACCTCTCGCCCACCGTGGCGCTCGCCCGCGGCTACGTCGACGACGTGATCGACCCGCTGGACACCCGCCGGGCGGTGGCGGGCGCGCTCACCGCCCTGGTCGCCAAGCGGGAGCGGCTCCGGGCCCGCCGCCACGACAACATCCCTCTCTGACGAAGGAACGCGCCATGCTGCTCGACGGCAAGAAGCTGGTGGTCACCGGCGTGCTCACCAAGGACTCGATCGCCGCCGCGGTCGCCCGCCTGGCCCAGGAGCAGGGCGCCGAGCTGGTGCTCACGTCGTTCGGCAGGGGCATGAGCCTGACCCAGCGGGTGGCCCGCAGCCTGCCCCAGCCCGCCGACGTGCTGGAGCTGGACGTCACCGACCCCGCCCAGCACGCGGCGCTGGCCGAGGAGCTGGGCCGGCGCTGGGGCAAGGTGGACGGCGCCATGCACGCGGTGGCCTTCGCCCCCGAGGCGTGCCTGGGCCACGAGGACGGCCTGCTCGGCGCGGGCTGGGACTCGGTGTCGACCGCGCTGCACATCTCGGCGTACTCGCTCAAGGCGCTGGCCGAGACGCTGCTGCCGCTGATGCCGTCGGGGGGCTCGGTGGTCGGGCTGGACTTCGACGCCACCCAGGCGTGGCCGGCCTACGACTGGATGGGCGTGGCCAAGGCCGCGCTGGAGGCCACCTGCCGCTACCTGGCCCGCGACCTCGGGCCCCGGGGCGTGCGGGTCAACCTGGTGGCCGCCGGGCCGCTGCGCACGCTGGCCGCCCGGTCGATCCCCGACTTCGCGGCCCTGGAGGGGACCTGGGGGCTGCGGGCCCCGCTGGGCTGGGACGTGCGCGACGCCGAGCCGGTCGCCCAGGCGTGCGTGGCCCTGCTGTCGGACTGGTTCCCGGCCACGACGGGCGAGATCGTGCACGTCGACGGCGGGTTCCACGCGGTCGGCGCCTGAGGACGCCGTCGTTCCCGCGCGGTCGGCGCCCCATGAGCGGTGCCGCTCGATCGCGCGGCAGTATGGAGCGCGTGGCATACGACGCGTTCCT
>DATBGF010000395.1:0-2605 GCA_036558145.1 Acidimicrobiales bacterium | reverse complement strand
CCGGCCCCGGGCGCGCCCCGCATCCTGCTGGTCGGCGACAGCGGGCCGACCTACCTCGGACCCGCGCTGCTCGACGAGGCCGAGCGGCAGGGAGCCGCGGCCGCGAGCGAGCCCGTCCCGTTCTGCACCGTCCTCGAGCCCGAGGGCGTGACCCGCTGGCCGGACGGGTCGATCATCTCCCATCCGCCGTGCCACAAGGAACGGCGCCAGCGGTTGGCGGCCGCCGTGGAACGGTTCCACCCCGACGTCGTGGTCTATTACCTCGCCTCCGTCGGGGGCATGGCCGAGGACCGCTACCAGGGTCGCTGGGTGCACGACTGCGACGACGACTACGACCGCTGGGTGACCGAGCAGCTCGGCCGGGATGTCGACATCCTCGGCGGTCAGGGGGCCACGGTCGTGCTGGCCACGACCCCGGAACCGCCGTTCGCGGTGCAGGCCGGCGGGGAGATCGAGGCGTCCTTCGCCTGCCGCCGGGCGACCTACGACGCGATCGCCGCGGCCCGGCCCGGGACCCAGGTCGTCGACATGGCGGCCGTGGTGCGCCAGGCCGGGGGAGACGACCTGCAGTCGATGTTCCGCGACGTCGTGCACCTCTCGGACGCCGGCGCCGCCGAGGTCGCGACCTGGCTCGTGCCCACCGCCCTGGCTCTGGCGCCGCCGCCCTCCTGAGGGGCGCGGGCGCCTCAGTCGACGTAGAGCTGCCCGTCCGAGCCCTCGGCCACCGTGATGGGGCTGAGCGAGCGGGTGGCCGGGCCCTGGAGCACGGAGCCCGTGCGGTCGAAGCGGGCGCCGTGGCAGGGGCACACGAACTCGCCGTCGCGGCTCGAGTACTGGACCCGGCAGCCGGCGTGCGGGCAGACGGCGCTGAACGCCGTGTACCGCCCGGCCGTGGGCTGGACCACGTAGGCCGGAACCCCGTGCCCCGGATCGGTGAACGCCGCCGCGCCGCCGACGGGGACCGCGCTGGCGGGCCCGATGGCGACCCCGCGGGGCGTGCCCCCGGGAGGCGGACCGTCGGGCGGGCTCGCCGTGGTCGTCCCGCCCCCGGCGTTGCCACCGGCCGGCGGCAGGGACGCGGCGGTCCCGCCCCCCTCGCGGCTCCCGGACAGCATCCGTCCGATCCAGGCCGTGGCGGCCGACGCGCCCAGGCCGCAGGCGACGAGGAGCCCCGCGAGCTGCGCCTGGCGCAGGAACGTCCGGCGGTCGAGCATCTCGCCGGCCACCGGGTCGGCGACGGGCGGCGCGGCCAGCACCGGGCACGCGTCGGGCCGGCACGAGGCGCCGTGGCGATAGCGGCACCGGCCCGCGTTGTAGCCGCCGCAGAGGGCCTGGACGCTGGCGAACGCGAGGGGGACGGTCGCCGTGGTCGGCAGGCCCAGCTCCTGCTCGGCGCGGCGCCGCATGAGGGCGTCGAGCGACAGCCGGGGATCGTCGCCCGCGCCGGCGAGCACGAGCGGCACCCATGCGGCGGCGAAGACGACGTCGGGGCCGAGGTAGTACGGGTGGCTGTGCCAGCTCACCGTGAGCAGGAAGCCGAGCGACAACAGCAGGCCGCCGGCCGCCGCCACCCGGGTCCACAGCCCGGCCAGCGCCCCGGCCCCGATGGCCAGCTCGGCCAGCGCGATCGCCACCCCGACGACTGCCGCGTGGGACGCCAGCGCACCGAGGTGGCCGCCTATCGGGCTGGTGCGGACCGCAGCGTCGAGCTGCGCCTGGATGGAGCCGGGCGCGCCGGCCCGCAGGAAGCGGGGGTCCGAGAGCTTCTGGAGCCCGGCGTAGACGAACGTGATCCCCAGGAACAGCCGCAGGGGGAGCAGCACCCAGCCGCTGGTCCACAGCGGCGGCCAGGAACGGCCACGCCCGCCCGCGCGCGGTCGGGGGCGTGACCGGCGCAAGGGGTAGGTGCGGGCGGGCGCAGCCATGGGCGTGACGCTACGGAGGCCGCTTCCAGGGCAGGCCCAGCGCCAGGTAAAGACTTGGCAAGGATCGCGACGCCCCTCCGGTGCGGCCGCCATGCTGGGGCCGTGCACCTGCTGGTCGTCGAGGACGACGAGGCGATCGCCGTGCCGCTGGTCCGCGGGCTCGAACGGTCCGGCTACGAGGTCACGCGGGTGTCGACCGGCCACGACGCGCTCGCGGTCGGCGGCGTCGACCTGGTGCTGCTCGACCTGGGCCTGCCCGACCTCGACGGGCTGGAGTTCATCGCGCGGGTCCGAGCCCACGCCGCGACGCCGATCGTCGTGCTCTCCGCGCGGGGCGCCGAGGGCGATAAGGTCCGCGCGCTCGACCTCGGCGCCGACGACTACCTGACCAAGCCGTTCGGCATGGACGAGATGCTCGCGCGTGTGCGGGTGGCTCTCCGCCACGCGGCCCATCCGGGCAGCGGTACCGCCGCCGTCTTTAGCGCCGGCGCCCTCGCCGTTGACCTGGAGCGCCGCCAGGTGAGCGTGGACGGACGGGAGGTGAGGCTCACCCCCACCGAGTATGCTCTGCTGCGCACGTTCATCACCCACCCGGACAAGGTGCTCACGCGGCGCATGCTCCTGCAGGAGGTGTGGGGCCCCGAGTACGGCAGCGAGACGCAGTACCTGCGCGTCTACGC
>DATBGF010000394.1:0-4880 GCA_036558145.1 Acidimicrobiales bacterium | reverse complement strand
GGCGGTGAACGGGGCGGCGAACACGGCCACGGCCCGCAGCAGGGCCTGGTCCTGGGCGGTGAGCAGGCCGTAGCTCCAGTCGATCGTCGAGCGCAGCGACCGGTGCCGCTCGTCCACGCGGGAGCCGCCGGCCAGCAGCCGGAGGCGCTCGGACAGGCCCTGCTCGATGCCGTCGAGGCCGAGCGACGGGACCCGGGCCGCGGCCAGCTCGATGGCGAGGGCCATGCCGTCGAGGCGCCGGCAGATGTCCCCGATGCGGGCCGTGACCTCGGGATCGTCCGGATCGAGCCCGGCGCCGGCCTGGCGGGCCCGCTCGACGAACAGGGTCACGGCGTCCCCGGCCGCCTCGCCCGGCAGGGACAGGCCCGGCACGGGGAACACCCGCTCGAAGGGCAGCATGAGGCGCGCCTGGCTGGTGGCCAGGACGCTCACCCGCGGGCAGCGCCCCAGCAGGCGCTCCAGGAACGGGGCGACGCCGTCCAGCAGGTGCTCGCAGTTGTCCAGCACCAGGAGCGTCTCGGCGGCGGCGCACTCGATGGCGAGTGCCTCCTCCACGGTGCGGCCGCGGGGCTCGTCGAGGCCGATCGCGGCGCTGACCGCCCCCGCGATCTGGGCCGGATCGGTCACCGGCACGAGGTCGACGAACCACACCCCGTCCTGCCGGTCGCCGGCCAGCTCCGCAGCCACCGCCACCGCCAGGCGGCTCTTGCCCACCCCGCCGGGGCCGACGGCGGTGACGAGCCGCTCGCGGGCCAGGAGGTCGCGCAGCTCGGCGACCTCGGCGGCCCGGCCCACGAACGAGGTCAGGGGCACCGGCAGGCCGTCCGTGGCCGCCTCCGCGGCGTCCCGGTGCCGACCGCCCGCCAGCTGCGCCAGCTCCCGCCGGTCCGACGCCCCCAGCTTGCGCAGGAGCGACGAGACGTGGCTCTCGACCGTGCGAACGGACACGAACAGCCGCGAGGCGATCTCCGCGTTGGTGGCCCGCTCGGCGACGAGCTCGAGGACCTCGGCCTCGCGCTCGGAGACGCCGGCGTCGCTGGGGCCGCCGTGGATCGTCATCCTGGGAGTCTGCCGGATCCGGGCCGCGAACCGACGCCGGGCCCCCCGGAGGATCCGTGGTGGCTCCGTGGTGGATCCGTGGTCGGCACGGATGGATCGGGCCCGGCACAGGCGCACGATCGACCCATGACCTTCCAGACCATCACCTTCGCCGAAACCCATCGCCACGAGCTGCTGGCCGACGCCGCCCACCAGCGGGCCACCCGGCGCCACCGGGGGCTCAGCCTGCGCATCCGGCGGCGCCCCGCCCGCGACCCCGGGTGATCCACCCGCCCCGTCCGCTCCGAACCTAGGCCCGCAAGCCTCGGGCCGATGAGCAGACAGGGGACACGACATGAAGCGGCGGATCGCAGCCATGGCGATGACCGCCCTGCTGGCAGCCACTGCCGGCTGCACCTGGGACGGGTCATCGCCCCGGGAGCGCGTGGCCCCTCCCCCCGGCCACGAGGCCCCCGACGACTCGCTGGAGGTGTACACCGCCCCGCTCGACGCCCCGGCGCTCGCAGCGCTTCGCGACGAGGGCGTCGACATCGCCGAGGCGGCACCCACCAGTGCGCGGGACGGGTCGCCGGCCGTCGAGGTCGTGCTGTCCGACCGGCAGGCCGGCGACCTCACCGCCCGGGGCGTGGCCCTGGAGCCCCGCCGCCCCGCGGACACCGCCGCCGACCACGTCGTGTTCCGCCCCTACAGCGGGCCGGGCGGCATCTCCGAGGAGCTCGCCCAGCTGGCCGCGGCCCACCGGGACATCACCAAGCTGGTCACCATCGGCCAGACGGTGCAGGGCCGGGACATCGTCGCCCTCAAGGTCACCCGCCGGGCCCGCAGCACCCGCGACGGCCGGCGGCCCGCGGTGCTCTACATGGGCGGCCAGCACGCCCGGGAGTGGATCACGCCGGAGATGGTCCGCCGCCTGGCCCACCAGGTGGTCGAGGGCTACGGCCGCGATGCCGCGCTCACCGACCTGGTGGACGGGACCGAGCTGTGGTTCGTGCCGGTCGCCAACCCCGACGGCTACGACTACACCTTCACCCCCGGTCACCGGCAGTGGCGCAAGAACCTGCGGGACAACGACGGCGACGGCCGCCTCACCGTGAACGACGGCGTCGACCTGAACCGGAACTACCCGACGCACTGGCGCTACGACGACGAGGGCTCGTCGTCCCAGCCGGGCAGCGAGGCCTACCGGGGCACCGGCCCCGCCTCCGAGCCGGAGGTCCGGGCCGTCGACGGCCTGCTGGCGCGGGTCGGGTTCTCCTTCGTCGTGAACTACCACTCGGCCGCGGAGCGGTTGCTGTACGGCACCGCGTTCCAGCAGGCCACGCCTTCGCCCGACGATGTCGTCTACCAGGCGCTGGCCGGCGACGACGCCACGCCGGCGGTCCCGGGCTACGACCCCGACCTGTGGAGCGAGCTGTACACGGCCAACGGCGAGGCCACCGAGCACGGCCACGTCGCCTACGGAGCACTCGGGTTCACGCCCGAGATGTCCACGTGCCAGACCGCGAGCCGGCTGGACCCGGCCGATCGCTGGGACCCCGCCGCCTGCCCCAGCGCGTTCGACTTCCCCGACGACGAGGCCCTGATCGCGGCCGAGTTCGCCAAGAACCTGCCGTTCGCGCTGGCGACCGCCCGCTCGGCAGCCGATCCCGGCCATCCCGTGTCCCTGGCCGGCCGGGCCACGCCCGAGTTCGTGGTCCACCGCTTCGACGTGTCCTACGGCGACCCTCAGACCGTGGCCGTCACCGCCCGGCGGGACCAGCCCATGCGCCGGCTCGCGTACCGGATCAACGGCGGCCCCGCCCAGCGGGCCCGCGTGGCCGAGTGGGAGGGCGGCGAGCGCTACGGCGGCGAGCGGGACCGCTGGTACGCCGAGTTCCGGGGCCAGGTGGAGGGCACGCACGCCGGCGACTCGGTCGAGGTCTGGTTCACGGCCGGGACCGGCCGCGACGAGATCCAGAGCGAGCACTTCACCTACACGGTGGCCTCCGACTCGGACGCCCAGGCGCTGATCCTGGCCAGCGAGGACTACACCGGCGTCAACCCGACGTACCCGGCGGGGACCACCGCGCCGCGCTACGTGGACACCTACGCCGCCGCGCTCGACGCCGACGGCGTCAGCCACGCCACCTGGGATGTCGACGCCCAGGGCGTGCCCGACCCCCTCGGCGTGCTCAGCCACTTCGACGCGGTGGTGTGGGAGACGGGCGCCGACCGCCTGGTCCAGGACCCCGAGGACTTCCTGACCGACACCTTCCTGCTCGGGCCGCTGCCGGACCTGGCCGTGGCCGAGCGCCAGCAGTACCTCACGCTGGCCGTGCGCGACTACCTGAACGAGGGCGGCAAGCTGGTCCAGGCGGGCGAGAGCGCCCAGTACTACGGCGTGCTGGGCCGGTCCCTGGGCGGGCTCTACTACGGCCTCAACGGCGCCCCGGAGCGGGACTGCGCGGTCACCGACGACTTCCTGGCCGACTGCCTGCTGCTCACCGACGACTTCGCCCAGTACTACCTCGGCGTCAGCGACCGGGCCCCGTTCGTGAACCCGGCCGGGGTGGACGGCGCCTCGTTCGGCGGGCCGGCCGTGGCCGAGAACCCGCTCAACGAGGTGGGCGGCTTCTCGCTCACCAGCGACGTCCTGCCGCCCGCGGACTTCCCCCTGTTCGCGGGCGAGGCGTCGAGCCGCTACCGGGGCGCGGCCAACGTCAACCCGTTCGGCCCGGTGGAGGGCAACCGGTACGCGGGCGCGCTGCCCGCCCAGGCCTCCTACCAGCGGCTCGGCCGCACCGTGGACCTGAGCGGCGTCGCGGCCGCCGAGTCCCCCACGCTGGCAATGAAGCTGTCGTTCAGCACGCTGGTCACGTTCCATCACCTGATCGTCGAGGCCGCGCCGGCCGGCACCGACCAGTGGACGACGCTGCGTGATCTCAACGGCCGCACGTCCCCGGGCACCCCGTCGGGCTGCGCGGGCGGCGGCCTGCTCGACCTCCACCCGTTCCTGCGCCACTACCTGACCCAGGACGGCCCCGGCGCCCCGTGCCGCCCCGGCGGCACCACCGGCACCTGGAACGCCTTCACCGGCGACTCGCCCGGCTGGGTCGACGCCCGCTTCGACCTGTCCCCCTACGCCGGCGGGCCGGTCGACGTGAAGGTCAGCTACGTCACCGACCCGGTGGTCGCCGGCGTGGCCGGCGGGGTCGGCGTCTTCGTGGACGACACCCGGGTCCTGGCCGGCGGCCGGGTGCTCGACGCGGACGGCTTCGAGGGGCCCACCAGCCGCTGGACGGTCGAGGGCCCGCCCCCCGGCGGCCCTCCGGCCAACCAGGGCGACTTCGCCATCGGCACGACCCTCATCGACCTGGCGGCCTCGGTGTCCACGGAGGACACGGTGCTGTTCGGCTACGGCATCGAGTCCCTGGCCACCCCCGAGGACCGCGCCACCATGCTCGGCCGGGCGCTGGACCACCTGCTCCGGTGACCCGGCCGGGCGTCAACTCCGGGACCGGCGCGCCCCGGCGGCGATGAGGGCGAGCCCGGCCACGACGACGATCGTGCCGAGGACGGCCCAGATGCCGTGACCGGTCATGGCCGAGCCCTTGACCACGTCCAGGCCCTGGGCGATCCACAGGGCGCCGACCAGGCACAGCACCACACCGACGATGGCGCGAGCGATCATGCCGCCCATCTCACCAGACCTAGCCCCGTGGTGTGCGGCCCCGACGGTAGAAGAGCGGCAGGACGAACCACACGAGGACGAAGGCGCCGGCCAGCGCCCCGGCCACGACCCGGGGTGCGGTCCCGGGGTAGATCAGGTCGGTGATGACGTA
>DATBGF010000393.1:0-36744 GCA_036558145.1 Acidimicrobiales bacterium | reverse complement strand
GGTGGACCAGGTCGGTCGTCTGGTAGCCGATCGAGCCCACATCGCAGTCGCGCGTGGCGACCACGCCGAGGCAGCTGCCGTCCGCGATGGCGCTGACGAACAGGAACCCGCGCTCCATCGTGATGACGACCCGCTCCAGGCCACCGCCGGACAGGGCACGCGAGGCGGCCATCGCCAGGCCGGCGGTGCCGGCGATGATGGCGCACAGCAGGTCGCTCTCCTGCGCCTCCAGGGTCTCGGAGCGGGCGATGAGCATCCCGTCGGACGAGACGGCCATGGCGTCGGTGACCCCCGCGGTCTCGCCCACGAAGCTCTCGAGCAGCCAGTTGAAGTTGCGGGCCTCGTCGGTCAGCACGGTCACCTCCCCGGTCCGTCCGGGCCGTCGCCGGCCTCGGGGTCGGGGTCGGAGACCGGCGGCGTCCGGCCGGCCAGGCTGGTGAGGAACCGCTCCATCTCGGGCCGGGCGGCGCGCGCGCTCGGCGGCCGCGGGGTCGTGGGCACCCGCCGGACCAGGCCACTGGCCGTGCGCCCCGCCGTCTCGGTGGCCCGTGACCGGGCGCTCGGCCCGCTCACGACCGTGGCCGATCCCGTCCCCGGGGCCGCCGCGACGGGGCGGTCGCGCTCGGAGCGGGCGGGCCAGTGGCGCGGGACGATGGCCTCCACCGCCGGGGCGCGCAGCCCGGCCGTGACGGTCTCGCGGGCGGGAGCCGCGGTGCGGGTCCGCAGCAGCGTCACCGCCGCCCGCACGTCGTGGGCGGTCGGGTGCTCGGGGGCCGGGGCGTCGGGCCACCCGCCCGAGAGCGGGTCGGGCTCGCCCAGCGGGCGGGGGGACGCGGGGTGGTCGGGGTGCTCGGTCAGCAGCGTTGGGGGCAGCGTGACCAGGGCGGTGATCCCGGCCACCACCGAGCCGTGCAGGCGGACGGACACGCCATGGCGGCCGGCCAGCACCGCCGTCACGTAGTGGCCCATGTAGCGGGCGGGCGTGACGGTGAACGACTCGGCCCCGGCCAGGCGCTGGTTGGCCAGCTCCAGGTCCTCGGGGGTCATGCCCAGGCCGTGGTCGACGACGGAGATGCAGTAGCCGCCCTCGCCCGTGTGCCCGCTCACCTCGACCAGCTCCCGCGGCGGGGAGTGGCGCAGGGCGTTCTCGACCAGCTCGGCCAGGATGTGGGCGAGGTCGCTCGAGGACCCGCCCCGCACCATCGCCGGCTCCAGCGTGCGGACCACGACCCGCTCGTGGTTCTCGATCTCCCCCAGCGCGGCCCGCACCACGTCGGCCACGTGCACGGGCGGCTGCCAGCGGGTGGGGGCCACGGGCTCGGACAGCACGAGCAGCGACTCGGCGTTGCGGCGGATGCGGTTGGCCAGGTGCTCGAGGCGGTAGATCTGGTCGAGGCGGTCGGGGTCGGTCTCGGTGCGCCCCAGCTCGCCGACCGAGTCCAGCAGCCGGCTGAGCAGGTTCTGGCTGCGCCGGCCGAGGTTCACGTAGGACTCGGCCACGTTGCGCCGCAACGCCGCCTGCTCGACCGCCAGGGTGAGCGCCGAGCGCTGCAGGTCCTCGAGCGCCCGGGCCACGTCGCCCACCTCGTCGCGCGGGCCCTCCACGTGGGGCGGCATCTCGGGGACCGCCACGTCGGTGCCCGCCGGGGCGTCGAGGATGTCCTGCACGGCCGCCGGCAGGCGGTAGCTGGCCGTGGCGCCCGCCTCCTTGCTCAGGTGGCGCAGCGGCCGGGTGATCGACCGGCTCACGATGTACGCGACCCCCACGGCGCCGGCCAGGACCACCAGGGCGGCCGCCCAGTACAGCCGGCGCCGGGCGTCGGCCTCGTCCGCCAGGCGGGTCGCCTCGTTGTCGAGGACGCCGGCCACCTGGTCACGGAACGCCGAGTAGCCACCTTCGGGACCGAGGGGCGTCGTGGCCAACAGCGCGTCCGGGTCGACCTGCCCGCTGCGGATGGCCTCGTCGGCGTAGTCGAGCAGGCCGGTGACCCGCGGGCCGGCGAGCAGCGCGTCGGTCGCCCGGGCGTAGGCCCCCGTGCCCTTGTTGCGCACCACCGCGTTGTTCCGCTCGACGTCGCGGGCGGCCTCGGCGACGCGCGCCGCCTCCTCGGGCTCGTCGATGCCGCCCGGGCTGCTGCCCCAGAACAGCAGCCGCTCGACGAGCTGGGCGACCGCGTCGGTCGCGTGGGACGAGGAGTGGAGCAGGTCGTCGCCCTGGCGCAGGGCCGCGTCGTCGACCATCGGTGAGAAGCGGTCGTGGGAGGCGAACAGCGTCCCGATCATGTCGCTGTAGGCGCTGAAGACCTCATGGGCCTCGTCGCGGTCGGGCGCCCCGGTGCCGGCTGCGGTGGCCGCGTCGACCCGGTCCCGCACGCCGTCGAGCTGGTCCAGGCTCTCCAGCGCCACGGAGTAGTCGTCGCGCAGCGTGTCGGCCTGGTCGGCGATCTCGTCGTGCAGGGCGGTGTGGGCGGCATCGGTCGCCCGCCGCGCCGCCTCGGTGTCGGCCGGATCCAGCTGGATGCGCCCGCTCAGCCCCAGCATCTCGATGAGGGCGACGTTGCGCTCGTCCTGCAGCGCGCTGATGAGGCCGGCGTGGCCGATCGAGGCGGTGGCGAGATCGGCCTGGTGCATGACCTGGGAGGCTTCGGCGGCGTTGGCGGACGCCCCCATCGCTGCCCCGACGACCAGTGCGACGAGCGGTATGGCCAGCGCTCCGGCAACCTTGGCGCGGATGGGGATGCGGCGGACCACGTGGCGGCTCCGTTCGTCTTGCGTCGGAGCCCGACCCCGGCCCCCGACCCCAGCAGAAACCGCGCAGGCAGGTAGCCGAGGACCTCGTGACGACACCCCTTCCGGGGCGTTCCCTCAGCCCTTCCCGGCGTGGCTGCAGGCCTGCGCGGACTGCGATTTCACCACGCACCCTAGCGCGCGGCCAGGTGACGTTCGTCACCGTTCTGACATGGTGAAAACTGTGTTTCAGTCGTCTTTCAGGGCCACCGCGTTGGGTGTCACATTCATCTTCGGTTCATACGCCTGTTCGTCCACCGTGCGGGCCTCCGCGGCCACCTCGGCCCGCAGCTCGTCGCGGCAGGACCGGCACGGTCCGTAGTAGGTCTCGGTGACGTCGCTGCCGCACCGGGGGCAGGTGAACGCCTGGGATTCGCCCATCGCCGCCGCCCCTCAGCCCGCCACCGCGGCCAGCGCGGGGACCGCAGCGTCCCGACGCCGGACCACGAGCAGGTCGGCGGTGCGGAAGCTGGCCATGCGCGTGCTCCAGGAGTCGATCACGTCGCGGCCGTCGCCGCGGCGGAAGAACGTGGTCATCGGGCCTTCTTGCTGGTAGGCGTCGGCGCCGTCGACGGTCTCGACGGTCCGGTCCCGCAGGATCACCTCGAACGTCGGCATGGCGCAGACGGTACGGCGCGCTCCCTGTGCGCTACGAGAGGACAACCCTGTGAACTGGGGGTGGACAAGTCACGGGGCCTTGGCCCGGGCCCGGGCGGCGGCGCGCTCGGCGTGCTCACGCCACGCCTGCGAGACCAGCGGCTGGCCGGCCAGGCGCTCCAGGGCCTCGGGGCCGCCGTCCTCGTGGTCGTCGACGAAGTCGCCGATCGTGTACCGCTCGTCCGGGGTCTCCAGGCGCTCCATGGCGTCACCGGCGCCGACCATGCCCGCCCGCTCGATGGCGAAGTAGGAGCCGGAGCGCCGGGCCGCCCCGAAGCGGTCGACGAACGCGGCGTCACCCATGCGTATGCCCAGCTTGAAGCAGGGGAAGCGGGGCTCGGTCACCCGCAGCACCGCGGTGCCGGCCCGCCAGCGCTCCCCCACCACCAGCGCCCGGAGGTCCACGCCCGCCAGGGTGAGGTTCTCGCCGAACGTCCCGGGCCGGAGCGCCTCGCCCAGCTGCTCCGCCCACCAGGCGTAGTCCTCGGCGGCGTAGGCGTAGACGGCCTTGGTCTCGCCTCCGTGGACCCGGCGATCCGCCTGGTCGTCACCGGCGAGGTTGACGCCCTCCACCAGCACCCGGCCCGGCACCGGGTTCTTCCAGATGGCCGTGGTCACCGTGCGGCCGTGCCACTCCACCTGGCGGGGCCGGCCCACGTTGACCGACACGATCTCTCCGGTGGCGGCACTCACCGAGTGCTCCGAGAGCGAGCGAGATGGGCGGCGGACTTGGCCCGGTTGCCGCAGGTGGCCATGTCGCACCAGCGCCGGCGCCCGGCCTTGCTCACGTCATGGAACAGCAACACGCACGCAGCGCTCGCACAGCGCCGGACCCGGGCCGGATCGAGCGCCAGCGCGGGCACCGTCGCGGCCGCCAGGTCGAGGCGGAACTGCGCCTCGGGGCCGTCCGAGCGCAGCACCAGCCGGGGATCCGGAGCGGTCGCCAGGCCGAGCGTGCCCCGCACGGGCCGCAGGAGGGCGTCGACGTCGCCGAGGCGGTCCGGGTCCCGCTCCGGAGGGTCGAGCGCAGCCCGCAACCCGTCGCGCAGGGCCCGGGCCCAGCGCACGGTCCGCTCGGTCAGGTCGCCGGCGGCCACCGGGGGCAGACCGGCACCGGCCGCCCAGGCCGCCAGTGCCTCGGGCCCCGCGAGGAGATCGACGAACGCCCCGTCGATGACCGGTTCGGTGTTGCACAGGTCGAGGCCGGGATGCTCCCCGATCCAGATGAACTGAGTCGTCACCTAACCGATGTTATCGGTTATTCCGGTTGAGCGGGCCGCCAGTGCACGAAGGCCGGCTCGAAGAACCGCGTGCTGTCCTGGATCACCAGGGGCTCGACCATGCCCAGCTCGCTCAGGAGCTGCTCGCACTGCGAGCCGAAGGTGCGGTAGTCGGACATCCACACCACGAACACCGCATGGTTGCCGGCCCGCTCGTTGATCTCGGCGGCGATTTCGTGCGGGTCGGCGGCCGCGTTCCGCTCCGCGTAGTCGACCCAGTCGACCCGCTCGGGCGAGGTGAGCGCCGGGTAGCTCAGCTCCACGAGGCCGTCGGGCATCTCCCGCGAGTAGGCCGGGCCGAGCTGGTCCGGGCAGTACACGACCACGTCGCCCGGCTGGGCCCGGGCCGCCACCGCGCCGGCCACGATCTCGGACTGGGTCCGCTGGTAGTAGTTGACCCAGAGGATGCCGGCCAGCGAGAAGCCGATGTACACGATGCCGACCAGCAGGCGGCCCAGTCCCGGCACCCGGGTGATGCCCACCGCCACGGCCAGCAGCACGAACGGCACGATCACCGCCGCGTAGCGGCTCTGGTAGGTGGCGTGGGTCAGGTAGCTCGCCACCGCGCCGAGGCCGATGACCAGCGTCACGAGCGCCAGCTCGACCCGCACGATCGGCGAGGTGCGCAGGTCGAGCACCATCTCGTGGTTCGCGGAGCGCACGGCGAACAGCGCCACCAGCACCAGGACCAGCACGATCGAGCCGTAGAGCGCGGCCTCGGTGAGCTCGCCGCCGCCCAGGTCCTGCAGGGTCGTCTGCACGATGGCGGTGGGCCGGAACGGCTCGCCCCAGGGCGTGCCCGTGTGGCCCGCCTGGTACAGGAAGCCGCCGAGCCAGGGCACGAACAGGATCGAGCCGGCCACGACGGCCGCACCCACCCGCAGGGTGGTCCCCCGGGCGTCGGCCTCGCGCCACCAGCGGAACGCCAGGATCATCACCACCGCGGCCAGCAGGTAGAAGGCCCAGTAGTGGCTGAGCAGCAGCAGGCCGCTCACCAGGCCGATGCCCACCAGCCGGGGCGCCGTGGGCTTGACCAGAGCGTCCTGCACCAGCAGGTAGCCGGCCAGCACCAGCAGCATCACCAGCGAGTACATGCGGGTCTCGGTGCCGTAGCGCACCCAGTAGGGCGACAGCGCCACCACGATCAGCGCCCAGCGGCCGCCCGAGCGCCCGGCGAGGCCCCGCCCCGCCACCCAGGCCAGGGGCAGCGACGCCACCGCGATGATCCCCGACAGGGCCCGCACCGCCACGTCGCCCTCGCCGAACAGCCTCATCCAGTAGTGCAGGAGCAGGTAGTAGAGCGGCGGGTGGCCGTCGTGGCGCAGGGCCTGGAGCAGGTCGCCGGGCGGCAGCTTGGCGATGTTGACGCTCAGCGCCTCGTCGAGCCAGAGGGGCGAGCGCTGGATGAAGCGCAGGGCCACGCCCAGCGCCACGATGGCCCCGAGGATGACCGGAACCACCCATCCGTACCGCGTCGACCGATCGGTGTCGGCGGCGGTGGACTCGTCGTCGACCCCTCCGTCGACCAGCGTGCGCATGAAAGGGCGATGCTAGCAACGCGCCACCCCGCAGGGCCGATTCCTGGGCCGGGCCGGATCGGCGCCGACCCGACGGAGTAGCGGGCCGCGGCCGCCCCTTCGGTAAGGTGGCTCGTTCACGTCCGCACCGCTGAGGGAGAGCGACCCC
Organism: Acidimicrobiales bacterium; assembly: GCA_036558145.1. Lineage (GTDB taxonomy): Bacteria > Actinomycetota > Acidimicrobiia > Acidimicrobiales > VFJN01 > ZC4RG19. The sequence continues at coordinate 30,334 of DATBGF010000393.1, read as the reverse complement.
GTGAGCGAACCCAACTCACCCGCCGCGCCGACGCCGACGGCCGACGGTCCGGGCAGCGTCGTCGTCATCGGCGCCGGGCCGGCCGGCCTGACCGCGGCCCACGAGCTCGGCAAGGCCGGCGTGACCAGCACGGTGCTCGAATCGGACTCGGTGGTGGGCGGCATCTCCCGCACGGTGCAGCGGGACGGCTGGCGCTTCGACATCGGCGGCCACCGGTTCTTCACCAAGGTCCAGCGGGTGGAGGACTTCTGGCACGAGGTGCTCGCCGACGACGAGTTCATGCTCCGGCCCCGCGCCAGCCACATCTACTACCAGGGCAAGTTCTTCGACTACCCGCTCAAGCCGGTCAAGGCGGTGCTCGCGCTCGGCCCGGTCGAGGCCGTGCGCTGCGGCCTGTCCTTCCTGTGGATCCGGGTGCGCCGCCCCAAGGAGATCCGCTCCCTCGAGGACTACGTGGTCGCCAACTACGGCTGGCGGCTCTACCGCCACTTCTTCAAGACCTACAGCGAGAAGGTCTGGGCGGTCCCGACCTCGGAGATCTCGGCCGAGTGGGGCGCCCAGCGCATCAAGGGCATGTCGCTGTGGGACGCGGTCTGGGAGCCGGTGCGCGCCCGCCTCGCGGGGCGGAGGCAGGACAAGTCCAAGCAGGTCACGAGCCTGATCGAGCAGTTCCAATACCCCAAGTACGGCCCGGGGATGATGTGGGAGCGTTGCCGGGAGCTGGTCGAGGCGGCCGGCACCAAGGTGATCATGGATGCCCCCGTGACCCGGGTCCGCCACGAAGGCGGCCGGGCGGTGGCGGTGGTCTCGGAGGCCGACGGCGTCACCACCGAGTACCCGGCCGACCAGGTCATCTCGTCGATGCCCTACTCGCTGCTGGCCAAGGCGATGGACCCGCCGGTGCCGCCGGAGGTGCAGGCGGCGGCCGACGAGCTCTACTTCCGCGACTTCCTGTCGGTGGCGCTGGTGGTCCCCGAGGACAAGGTCCCGTGGACCGACAACTGGATCTACATCCACGCCCCCGAGGTCAAGACCATGCGGGTCCAGAACTTCGGGTCGTGGTCGCCCTACATGATCCACAGCGGGCGCAACGTGCTCGGCCTCGAGTACACGGTGGTCGAGGGCGACGAGTGGTGGACCGCCGCCGACGAGGAGCTCATCGAGAAGGGCAAGGCCGAGCTGGAGCAGCTGGGCCTGGTCAAGGCGTCCGACGTCGAGGCCGGCTACGTGGTGCGCATGCCCAAGGCGTATCCCGTCTACGACCCGGACTACGCCGAGAACGTGGCGGTGCTGCGGCGCTGGCTGGAGGCCAACGTCCCCAACGTCCACCCGGTCGGGCGCAACGGCATGCACCGGTACAACAACCAGGACCACTCGATGTACACGGCCATGCTGACCGTGGAGAACATCCTCACCGGGGCCGGCCACGACATCTGGGCCGTCAACGTCGAGGAGGAGTACCACGAGGAGGCGGCGGCCGGGTCCGTCACCCCGGGCTCGGCCTCAGCCGGTGGCGGCACCGGCCGGGACGCCCCGATCCTCCCGCGCCGGAGCTGAGCTCCCCCGGCCTCGCAGCCACTCGCCTGCGGCCACCAGCGCCACAGCCGCGGCCACCGCGATCGTCGGGTACATCGGCATCTTGAAGCGCGGGTCGCCGAACGTCGCCAGCGGGGACAGCAGCTGGGCCACGCCCACGACCACCAGGAACAGGCCGCGGCGGGCCGGGTCCGACCGCCGGACGAGCAGCACGGCGCCCGCCAGCCCGGCCACGACCACCGCCGCGTAGAAGGTGTTGGCCGCCAGCTTCAGCGCCGAGCGGGTGCCGTCGGACATGATCGGCCGCTCGCCGAAGTCCTCGGCCACGTCCAGCCCGTCCGCGTCGCTCTCCAGGGTGATGCGGCCCTTGCTCACGGTGCGGCGCAGCGTCGTGCCCGGGTTGTCCCGGATGAAGTGCAGGGCGCGGGAGATGTTCTCCGACTGGCGGCGGGTCTCGTACTCGGGCCGGCGCAGGCCCTCGCCGGTGTAGCAGTAGGCGGCCAGGTCGACGAAGCCGCCGGTGGCACCCGGGTTGTGGCCGAGGCACAGGTTGTCGCCCAGGTTGAGGGACAGGGCCACGGGTGCGTCCATCACCACCGTGGAGCGGATCGCCCACGGCAGCATCACGGCCACGACCGCCGCCAGTGCCACCGCCGAGCGCCACACGACCGTGCGCACGGCCGGGCCCCACCAGAGGATCAGGAACGCGGGCGCGGCCACCAGCGTGACCGGCCGCACCAGCACGCACAGCCCGAACAGCACCCCGATGGCCACCAGCCGGCGGGCGCCCGGCGCCCGGGCCGCGCCCGGGTGGCCCAGGGCCACGATCAGCAGCAGCACGAAGAGGAAGAGGAACAGCGTCTCGGTCAGCACGATGCCGCTGTGGAAGATCAGGTTGGGCCACAGCGCCCAGATCCCCGCGGCCACCAGGCCCACGGTGGGACCGCCGAGGCGCCGGGCCAGCACGAAGACCAGCCCGATGGTGGCCACCGACAGCACGACGTTGAGGCCGATGGCCACGCCGAAGGTCGTGACGTCGCCCGGGAGCAGCCGCACCGCCCAGACCACCGCCCCCAGCAGCACCGGGTAGCCGGGCGGGTAGTAGGCCGTGGCGCCCTGCTCGATCCCCGAGCCGTAGCTGTAGCCGTCGCCCGAGGCGATGTGGTCCCCCAGCACCAGGTACAGGAGCGGGTCCCGCAGGGCCACCGGTTCCTCGGCCTGGAACGCCCACACCAGCCGCAGGATCGCCCCGACGGCGATGATCCCGGCCAGCCACCAGCGGGCGCGCCGGTCCAGCGGCGGCACGGGCGGCAGCACTCGCCTCCCCCAGTCACGGAGTGCCTCAAGCACGGCAGGTCACCCTACCGGCCAGAAATCATCGGGTGCGTAGTCGCTCCTACTAGGGTCGTGCGATGGCCGACCGCCCGGCTGAAGGGGGGCGGGGCGGCGCCATCCGCCGATGACATCCACCGAGACAGCATCCACTCCGACGGTCACCGAGCCCGACGGCGTGCCCACCGCCGGCGCGCCCGCTGACGAGGTCGCGGCCGGCGACGCGGCCGCCGAGGACGGTCCCGTCCGGCCGCGGCGCTTCGGGGTCTGGCTGGCCGTCATCGCCCTGGCGGGGCTGGCCGTGCGGCTGGTCTACCTGTTCGGCTGGCGCAACCCCTGGCCGGTGATCGGCGACCCGTACTACTACCACCACGGCGCCAACCTGCTGGCCGACGGCGAGGGCTACGTCCATCCCTTCCGCTTCCTGCTGGAAGGCGTCCGCATGCCGGGCGCGGACCACCCGCCGGGCTACCTGACCGTGCTGGCCGGGTTCTCGCTGCTGGGGATGCGCTCGTTCCTCTGGCACCAGGTGGTGTCGTGCTTCCTGGGCGTCGGCGGCGTGGTCGCCATGGGCCTGGCCGGGCGGCGCATCGGCGGCGAGCGGGTCGGGCTGATCGTGGCCGTCATGACGGCGCTGAGCCCCAACATCTTCCTGTTCGACGCCATGGTGCTGTCCGAGACCCTGGTCGTCTCGACGACCGCGATCGTGCTGCTCACCGCCTACCGCTGGTGGGACCGGGCCGGCACCGGCGAGGCCATCGCCTTCGGGGCGGCCATCGGCGTGGCCGCGCTGGTGCGCTCGGAGGCCATCCTGCTCGGCCCGGCCATCGCCATCCCGCTCTTGTGGTGGCGCTACCGGCGGCCCGAGCACAAGCCGCTCCGCTCGTACGGCCTGCAGCTGGGCGCCGCCGGGCTCGTCGCGCTGATCGTGATCGGGCCGTGGGTGGGCTACAACATGGCGCGCTTCGAGAAGCCCACCACGCTGTCGGCCCAGTTCGACCAGACGCTGGGCACGGCCAACTGCGACCGCGTCTACTACGGGGACCGGGTGGGCTACTGGTCGCTGGCGTGCATCCAGGACACCGAGCACCTGGTGGGCGAGGGCGACGCCTCGGCCCAGGGGCGCGGCTTCGCCCGCATCGCCCGCCAGTACATGCGGGACCACGCCGAGCGGGTCCCCTACGTGGTGGCGGCCCGGATCGGGCGCACGTTCGGCGTCTACCAGCCCCAGGGCCAGATCTTCCTGGACGACCAGGTCGAGTCCAAGGAGCCGGCACTGGGCCAGGCGGGCATGTTCGTCTGGTACGCCATCGCCGTGGCCGCCGCCTTCGGGCTGGTGGGCCTGCGGCGGGCCGGGCGGCCGATCTTCCCGCTGATCGCGGTGGTGGGGACCGTGGTGATCACCGTGGCGGTGATCTACGGCACCACCCGCTTCCGCCTGCCCGCGGAGCTGGCGCTGATGTTCCCGGCCGCGGTCTCGCTCGACGCGGCCCTGGTCGCGTACCGGAAGCGCCGGCGGGAGGAGCCCGAGGCCCCGTTCCCACCCGAGCCCATCCCCGCCAGCGCGGTGAGCGAGCCGGCGGCCGGTGGCTCGCTGGCCGAGACCCCGGGCGGCCTGGGGTCGTCGGCGGGCCGCTTCGCCGGCTTCGACGGCCTGCGGGCCATCGCCGCGCTGGGCGTGCTCGCCACCCACGTGGCCCTGCACACCGGGTTCACCGTGCGCGACGCCAACGGCGAGTACTGGGCCCGCCTCGACGTGGGCGTGGCCGTGTTCTTCGTGCTGTCCGGCTTCCTGCTCTACCGGCCGTTCGTGGCCCGCCGCATGGACGGCCGCCCGCCGGCGGACGTCCGCGCCTACCTGCGCAACCGGTTCCTGCGCATCTTCCCGGCCTACTGGCTGGCGCTCACCGTGCTGGCCGTGGTGCTCGACACCCGCGACCGCAACGACTTCCAGAGCCTCGGCGACTTCGTGCGCTACTTCGGGCTGCTGCAGAGCTACTCGGCCTCGACCGCGCTGGGTGGGCTCCAGCAGGCCTGGACCCTGACCAACGAGGTGGCCTTCTACCTGCTGCTGCCGCTGTGGGCCGCGGGGGCCGCCTACCTGCTGCGGCGGATGGCGCCGCGGCGGGCGGTGGCGGTCGAGCTGGGCGTCCTGGCCGGAGCCGCGGCCGCCGCGCTCACGTGGCGCTACTGGCTGCACAGCCTGTCGGGCGACGACGTCTCGCTGGGCACGTTCGATCCCCGGCTGCACTGGCTGCCGGCCAACTTCCACCTGTTCGTGCCGGGCATGGCCCTGGCGGTCGCGGTCGAGTGGTCGCGCCGCCGCGATGCCCCGCTGCGCATCCTGGACTGGCCGCGGCGCCACCCGATGGTGTGCTGGCTGGGCGCGGCCGCCTGCTTCTGGGCGGTGTCGACGCGGCTCGGCCTCGGCTTCCAGGTCGGCGCCACCGAGCCCACCCAGGGCGTGGTCAAGGAGGCGCTGTACGCGGGCGTCGGCTTCTTCCTGGTTTTGCCGGTGGCGCTCGCAGGCGCGACGCTTCCCCGGTCCCTGCGCTGGCTGGGAAGCCGACCGATGGTGACGCTGGGGGTCCTCTCCTACGGCATCTACCTCTGGCACGAAGGGGTTACGGACATCTACCGCGACGTGTTCGACGTGCCGCTCTTCACCGGCTCGTTCCCCAAGGCGCTGGCCTTCACCGTGGTCGTGAGCGTCGCCGCGGCCGCGGTCTCGTACTACCTGGTGGAGCGGCCGGCGCTCGCCCTCAAGGACCGGCACCACCGGCTCTTCGCCGGCTGGCGCCCGGTGGGGCTGCCCACCCCCGCCGGAGCGGGAGCGGCGGCATGACCGAGACGACCAGGACCGAGACCGTCGAGCCCACGCCGGATCAGCCGGAGGCGGCGGACGAGGCCACGCCGGCCCCCGACCGCGGCCGCGGGCCGTGGGCGTGGGTCCGGCGCCAGCGCTGGCTGGTGCCCACCGCCATCGTGGGCCTCGCCATCCTGCTGCCGCTGCGCGGCGTCTTCCGGGCCCCCGGGGCGCCCATGGAAGAGGGCTTCATGCTGGTGTTCCCGGAGCGGCTGCTCCACGGGGACATCCCCAACCGCGACTTCCTCCACCTCTACGGGCCGGGGAGCATCTGGACGATCGCCGGCTTCTTCAAGGTCTTCGGCGTGTCGCTGTGGACCGAGCGGGTCGTCGGCATCCTGCAGCTGGCCGGCCTCATCGCCGCCACCACCTACGTGGGCTTCCGCTGGGGCCGCTACACCGCCGCGCTGTGCGGGGTCGTCACCGCCATCGTCATCATCCCGCCCATCGGCGTCACCGCCCTGGCCTGGGTCGGCGGCGTGGCCCTGGCCCTGTGGGCGGTGGCGGTGGCCGCCCGGTCCCTCGATCCGGGCATCCGGCCCCGCACGCAGTGGGTGGCGGGGCTGCTGGCCGGGTTCGCGCTGCTGTTCCGGCCCGACCTGGTCGTGTGCCTGGGCCTGGCCCTCGGCGTCCTGTTCGTCTGGGCGCTCGACCGCGCTGGGCGCAAGCGCGTCGGGCTCGGGTTGGCCCTCGGCATCAGCCCCTACCTGGTCCACATCGCCCTGGCCGGGCCGGGGAACGTGGTGCAGGGCATGTTCGTCGAGCCGGTGTTCAAGCTGCGCCCGGGCCGGCGGCTGCCCTTCCCGCCTCCGTCCGACGAGTACACGAGCTTCCTCAACCGGGCCTTCGCGTTCCGGCGCTTCCCCTGGCCGCTGCCCACGCCCGAGCAGCCCATGCAGATCGCGCTGTGGTTCTGGATCCTGGTCGCCACCTGCGTGGCCATGGTCGCCATCGCGGTGTGGTCGAAGCGCCGCGGCAGCGAGCACGGCTGGCGGCTGCTGGCGCTCAGCCTGTTCGCGGCCGGGCTGCTCCCCCAGGTGGTCCAGCGGGCCGACACCGCCCACCTGTCCTGGGTGAGCTGCGTGCCGTTCGGGCTGCTGCCGGCGTTCCTGGCCGAGGCCGCCCGCCTCCGGGGCACCCGGGTGGCGGTGGCCCGGGTGGCCATGCTGGCGCCCTTCGTGGTGATGCTGCTGTTCCCCCACTTCACGTACCGCTGGTACGCCGACTACGTGGCCCAGGGCGTGAACTACGACCGCCACGTCTGGTCGGTGGACCATCGGGGCCGCAGCTTCTACTACGGGCGCCAGGACGTGCCGGTGGCGGCCGAGGCCATGCTCGACGACGTCGAGCGCCTGACGAAGCCCGGCGACAAGGTCATCGTGGGCACGGGCGACCTGCGGCGCACGCCCTACAGCGAGGCCTACCTCTATTTCATGCTCCCGCAGCTCGTGCCCGGCACCCGCTACATCGAGATGGACCCGGGCGTGGCCAACGCCGACGACTCGGGGCTGGCCGACGAGCTGCGCCACTCCGACGTCGTGATCCTGTCCACGATGTACGACAACTGGGTCGAGCCCAACACGTCGATGGACCCCGGCTCCTCCGAGCCCGGCAAGGTCCTCGACGAGCTCTACTGCCTGCACGACCGCTACGGCGAGAACCCGGCCGCGGGGCCGGGCAAGCCGATCTATGAGCTCTACGTCCGCTGTGACTGAGGGGGAGGACAGCGCATGACGCCCGAGGTGAGAAGTAGTGTTGTGACGCGGAGCGACGTCTGGGGGGCCGCATGAGAACCCTGGTCATCATCCCGACGTACTTGGAGGCCGAGAACATCGCCGACGTTCTCGGTCAGGTCCGGGCGGCCGCGCCCGAAGCCGACATCCTGGTCGTCGACGATTCCAGTCCCGACGGGACCGCCGACCTGGCGCGGGCCGCCGGCAAGGAGCTGGGCCAGGTCGATGTGCTGGTCCGCCCGTCGAAGGGCGGCCTGGGCGGGGCCTACCGGGCCGGGTTCAAGCGCGCCTTCGCCGAGGGCTACGACGTCGTCGTGCAGATGGACGCCGACCTCTCGCACCCGCCCGAACGGCTGCCCGCCCTGCTGGGCGAGGTCGAGGCCGGCGCCGACATCGCCATCGGGTCCCGCTACGTGGCCGGGGGCCGCACCACCAACTGGCCGTTCGTGCGCATCCTGCTGTCCCGCGCCGGCAACTTCTACGCCTCGTCGGTGCTGGGCCTGGGCGTGCGCGACGCCACCGCCGGGTTCCGGGCCTACCGGGCCGACGTCCTGGAGACCGTCGAGGCCAGCGCCACCAAGGCGACCGGCTACGGCTTCCAGCTCGAGCTGTCGTACCGGGCCCACCGCCTGGGCGCCCGCATCGTGGAGGTGCCGATCACCTTCAACGACCGGGTGCGGGGCGTGTCCAAGATGTCCTGGCACATCATCGGCGAGGCCATGTCGCTGGTGACGTGGTGGGGCCTGCGGGACCGGGTGCTGCGCCGGGGCGACAAGCCCGAGCCGCTGCCGCCCCGCACCGGGCTGGCTCCCGAGCCGGAGTCGACGCAGCAGACGCCGGACCCCGAGGCGCCCGGCGTGGAGACGACGGCCTCCTAGACCCTCAGTAGGGCCAGGTGGAGCCGTCGTGGCCGATCGCCCGCGCGGCGCGGGGCAGCTTGGCCACGATCAGGGCCTTGATGGCCAGGTTGCGGGCGAACCACGGCAGCTGGGCCAGCTGGCGCCCGATGTTGGCGGCCCGGGCGGTGCCGCGCACCGGCTCGCGGCGGTACTCCGCCAGCGACCGGCTGCGCCCCGCGTAGCGCCACTCGCCGGAGAAGGCCACGGTGGCGGCCAGCGCCAGCGTCACCCCGGCCGAGGAGAACGAGTCGTGGATCAGCATCGAGCCCCCGGGCACGACCCGGTCGCCCCAGCTGCGGATGTCGTCGCTGGCCGGCGCGAAGCGGTGGGCACCGTCGATGTGCAGCATGTCGATGGGGCCGCCGACGTCGCCGAGGGCGTCATGGCTGAACTTGCGGACGTACGTGACCCGCTCCCGCACCCCGGCCCGCTCCAGGTTGGCGAGGAACACCTTGCTGTCCACCTCGGCCTCGTCGGCGAAACCGTCGATCTCCTGGGGGCCGCGGTCGTTGCCGGCGTGGGGGTCGATGGCGACGATCTCGGTGCCCTCCGGCGCGGACCGGGCGATGGCCACCATGGAGCGCCCGCGGAAGCTGCCGATCTCCACGATCCGACCGGTCGGCGGCACCTGCGACGCCCGCTCGACGACCCGGTCCACCTGCTCGGGGCTGAACCAGCCTTCGACGCCGTCCAGGGCCTCGGTCAGGCTGATCGCATGGGCGTCGTCGGTGCTGGCCACGGGCTGCTCCGTCGGGTCGGGCGCACCACCCCCGAGCGTTGGTGCGCTGGCACGGAAGTCCGTAGCATACGGCGGTTCCGGTATCCGAGCGGTAACCACCCGCGGTCACTACTGTCGAGCGCCCGGGTACCTGGCCCTGGGGAGGACGACCACCTGTGAGCAATGTCGTGCCTGAGGACGCCGATCCCATCGCCAAGATCGGCGACCTGGCCGCGTCGGCCGGCGTCCGGCGGGTCCACGTGCTCGCCTGGCGGGACCTCGACGACGTCGAGGCCGGCGGGTCCGAGCTCCACATCGCCGAGGTCGCCAAGCGCTGGGCCGCCGCCGGGCTCGAGATCACGATGCGGACCTCCTGGGCCCAGGGCCAGCCCACCGAGGCCATGCGCGACGGCTACAAGGTGATCCGCCGCGCCGGCCGCTACCAGGTCTTCCCCCGGGCCGCCATGGCCGAGATCGCGGGGCGCACAGGGCCGCGCGACGTGCTGGTCGAGATCTGGAACGGCATGCCCTTCCTGAGCCCGCTGTGGAACCTCGGCCCGCGGGTGATCCTGTTGCACCACGTCCACGCCGACATGTGGAATATGACCCTCGGGCCCAAGCTCGGGCCCGTGGGCAAGCTGTTCGAGGCCAAGGTCGCGCCGCCGCTCTACCGCCGGTCCGCCATCGCCACGCTGTGCGAGTCGTCCAAGGACGAGCTGGTCTCGGACCTCGGCTTCGATCCCGCCCGGGTCACCGTCGTGCACCCCGGCATCGACGCCCACTACTCGCCCGCGGGCTCCAAGTCGCCGGATCCGCTGGTGATGGCGGTGGGCCGCATGGCGCCGGTCAAGCGCTACGACCTGCTGGTGCGGGCCGCCCACCATGCCCGCAAGACCATCCCCGACCTGCGCCTGCACATCGTCGGCGACGGCTACGACCGGCCCACGGTCCAGGCCGCCATCGAGGAGCTCGACGCGGGCACGTGGGTGACGCTGCGGGGCTCGCTCAGCGAGGCGGACAAGCTCGAGCTGATGCGCGAGGCGTGGATCATCACGTCGGCCTCCGCCCACGAGGGCTGGGGCATGACGCTCACCGAGGCCGCGGCCTGCGGCACCCCGGCCGTGGCCACCGACATCGCGGGGCACCGCGACTCGGTCCACCACGGCGAGACCGGGCTGCTGGCCGCGGGCGACCCGGCGAGCCTGGGCGGCGCCATGGCCCGGGTGCTCGGCGACGGCGACCTCCGGGCCCGCCTGAGCGCCGGTGCCCTCGCCTGGGCCGGCGAGCTCACCTGGGACAACACCGCCACGCGGCTGATGCGGGTCGTCGCCGACGAGGTGTCACGGCGGCGACACCCCCGATGAAGAGCCCGTTCGCCCGGCTCGCGCACGGCCTGCGCGGACGCCGGCCGGCGCTCGCCACCGTGGCGTCGGTCCCGGCCTCGGCCCCGTCCCGGTCGCGGACGGCGGTCAAGGCGCCCGGCCGGCGCCTGCCGGGCGGGCCCACCGCGAAGCTGCTGGCGGCGCTGGGCGCCATCGCCTACGTGCCCCTGCTGCTCACGCAGCGGGGCTGGGTGAGCGCCGACACCAAGACCTACCTCTACCTCGACCCGTCCAAGCTCATGAGCCGGTCCTGGTCGATGTGGGACCCCTCGATCGGCCTGGGCACCGTCACCCACCAGAACATCGGCTACCTGTGGCCGATGGGCCCGTTCTACTGGTTCCTGGACAAGGTCGGCGTGCCCGACTGGGCGGCGCAGCGGCTCTGGTGGGGCACGATCATCTTCGTGGCCGGGGCCGGGGTGGTCTACCTGCTGCGCACGCTCGGCTGGACCGGGCCGGGCGTGGTGGCCGCCACCTTCGGCTACGCGCTGACCCCCTACATCCTCACGCTGGTGGCCCGGCTGTCGGCCATCCTGCTGCCGTTCGCCTTCCTGCCCTGGCTCATCGCCCTCACCATCCGCACGACGCGCACCAAGGGCTGGCGCTACCCCGCCCTGTTCGCTCTGGCGGTGGCCACGTGCGGCAGCGTCAACGCCACCGCGCTCATGCTGGTGGGCGTGGCGCCGGTGGTGTGGCTCGTCCACGCCGTCTGGGTGGCCCACGAGATCAGCCTGCGCACCGCCGTGCGCAGCGCCCTGCGGTTGGGGGTGCTCACGCTGCCGGTGTCGGCCTGGTGGATCGCCGGGCTGTCCGTCCAGGGCACGAACGGCATCGAGATCCTGCGCTACACCGAGACGGCCCAGACCGTGGCCGCGGTCTCGGTCAGCCACGAGGTGCTGCGCGGCCTCGGCTACTGGTTCTTCTACGGCGGCGACCGGCTGGGCCCGTGGATCGAGCCCAGCGTGCCGTACACCCAGTTCCTCCCGCTGCTGGCCTTCTCCTACATGGTCCCCATCGCCGGCCTGGCCGGCGCGGTGGTGGCCCGCTGGCGCCACCGGGCCTACTTCGTGGCCCTGCTGGCGCTGGGCGTCGCCCTGTCCGTCGGCGCCTACCCGTGGAACGGCGGCTCGCCCTGGGCCCGGGGGGTCAAGGCCTTCCTGCTGTCCGACGTGGGCCTGTCCATGCGCAGCCTGCCCCGGGCGGTGCCGCTGGTGGCGCTGTCCCTGGCGGTGCTGGCGGGCGCGGGCGTCACCAGCCTGGCCCGGCGCTGGCCCCGGACCGGGCGGCCGCTGACCATCGGCGTGGTGCTCATCGCCCTGCTGGCCCTGCCCCCGCTGTGGACCGGCGACTTCGTCCCCAAGAACCTGCGCCGGCCCGAGGCCATCCCCGACTACTGGACCCAGGCCGCCGACCACCTCCAGTCCGAGGGGTCCGACACCCGGGTGCTGGTGGTGCCGGGCACCGACTTCGCCAGCTACCGCTGGGGCAACACGGTCGACCCGGTGCTGCCCGGGCTGATGGACCGGCCCTCGGTGCAGCGTGAGCTGATCCCCTACGGCTCGCCCGCGTCCGCCAACCTGCTCAACGCCTTCGACCTGCGCCTCCAGGAGCGCACGGCCGACTCGGACTCCATCGCCCCCATCGCCCGGCTGATGCGGGCGGGCGACGTGCTGGTCCAGAGCGACCTCCAGTACGAGCGCTACAACACGCCGCGGCCCCGCAACTTCTGGGACTTCGTGCGCCGGGCCTCCGGGCTGGGCGAACCGGTGCCGTTCGGTCCGGGCAACCCCAACCTCACGGTCGACAACGTGCAGCTCGACGACGAGCTGATGTTCGAGTCCGACCCGAACCTGCCCGACCCGCCCGAGCTGGCCTCGCTGCCCGTGGACGGCTCGGTCCCCATCGTGTCGACCCACGACACCCAGCACCCGCTGCTGGTGGCGGGCGACGGCGCCGGCCTGGTCGACGCGGCCGGCACCGGGCTGATCGACGGCACCGAGCTGATCCGCTACTCGGCGTCCATGTCCTCGGACCAGGTGCAGGACGCGCTGGACGACGGCGCCGCGCTGCTGGTGACCGACTCGAACCGCAAGCGGGGCGAGCGCTGGACCACGATCCGCCACACCCGGGGCTTCACCGAGACCGCCGGCTACAAGCCGCTCGAGGCCGACGCCCGCGACAACCGGCTGCCGCTGTTCCCCGACGAGTCCAGCGGCGCCATGTCGGTGGCCGAGGACCGCGGCGGCGTCAGCGCCCGGGCCACCTCCTACGGCAACGAGATCACCTTCACCTCCGAGGAGCGCCCGGCCCTGGCCGTGGACGGCGACCTGGAGACCGCGTGGCGCACCGGGGCGTTCGCCGACGCCCGCGGCGAGCGCATCGAGCTCACCTACGACGAGCCGGTCACCACCGACCACGTCAACCTCACCCAGGTCACCAACGGCTCCCGCAACCGCTTCATCACCGAGGTGCGGTTGCGCTTCGACGGCGGCGACCCCGTGGACGCCGAGCTCAGCGACCAGTCCCGCGACGCCCCGGGCGAAGAGGTCGACTTCCCGGAGCGCACGTTCAAGACCCTGTCGGTCGAGATCCTCGACGACAACGTGGGCTTCGTGCCCCGCTACGCCGGCCAGTCCAGCCTCGGCTTCGCGGAGATCGAGGTCGGCGACCGGCCCGACACCCACGAGGACGTCATCCGGGTGCCGACCGACCTGCTGGACGCAGCGGGCAGCGCCAGCGGCGACCACCCCCTGGCCATCAGCCTGAGCCGCCAGCGCCAGGACCCGACCGACACCACCCGCCAGGACGAGGAGCAGCGCCTTCTCCGCCTGGTCGACCTGCCCACCGGCCGCAGCTTCGGCCTGGAGGGCGAGGCCCGCCTCTACCGCCGCTACCCGACCTACGTGACCGACCAGGCGCTGGGACGGCCCCACGACGGCTCGGTGACCTGGGCCCGGGCGAGCTCGAGCCTCAACGGCGACCTGGAGACGGCATCGGCCGCGTTCGACGGCGACCCGTCCACCGCCTGGACGACCGTGCGCAGCAACCCGAACAACGAGTGGGTCGAGGTCAACCTGACCTCTCCGGCGACCATCAGCTCGCTGCCGCTGACCCTGATCGCCGACGGCCGCCACTCCGTCCCGACCAAGGTCGAGCTCATCGTCGACGGGGTCAACCAGGGCACGCTGGACCTGCCCGAGATCCAGGACGGCGCGGCGCAGAACGCCACCGCCTCGGTCGACCTGCCCCTGGACCAGCCCGTGACCGGGTCGAGCTTCCGGGTCCGGATCGCCGACGTGCGCACGGTCACCACCCACGACTGGATCAGCGACCGCGAGGTGGACCAGCCCGCGGCCATCGCCGAGATCGGCCTGCCGGCACCCACGGTCCCGGCCCTGCCCGCGGTCTACGACTCCGGGTGCCGCAGCGACCTGCTGACCGTCGACGGCCAGCCGCTCCCCGTGCGGGTCACCGGGCCCATGTCCCAGGCCCTGGCGGGCGAGGCGCTCCCCCTGGCCACCTGCGACGGCGCGCCGCTGGCGCTGGACAACGGTGAGCACGAGATCGCCGGCGCCGACGGCCAGGACACCGGGCTCAACGTGGACGGCCTGGTGCTGCGCTCCGGCGCCGGCGGGTCCGCCACCCCGGCCGGCAGCGGCACGCTGGTCAGCGAGGCGTCGGCGGGCGCGGTGCCGTCCGGTCCCGCCGTCGAGGTCACCGGCGACAACCACGACAGGGCCACCGCCAAGGTCACCGGGGCCACCCCGGGCCAGCCGTTCTGGCTGGTCATGGGGCAGAGCTTCAACCAGGGCTGGCAGGCCACCGTGAACGGCAGGTCGCTGGGCGACCCGGTGCTCGTCGACGGCTTCGCCAACGGCTGGCTGGTCACGCCGGACGACGCCTCGTTCACGGTGGACATGCGCTTCACGCCCCAGGGCCGCGTCGACATCGCCATCTGGATCTCGCTCGCGGCCGCTCTGGCGTGCCTGATCCTGATCGTGCGGCGCCCCCGCACGGTCGTCAACGCCCCGACGTCGGAGGCGGAGCCGTACTCGTCGGTGCTGGCCTTCCGCTACGACGGCGCCCTGCCCAGCCGGCGCACCGCGGTCTGGACGGGCGTGGGGGTGTTCCTGCTCGCCTGGATCCTGGCCGGGCCCTGGGTGGGTCTCGGCGTCGGCATCGCCGCGGGCATCGGGGCGCGCCACGAGACGTTCCGGCGCTACCTGCTGCTCGCCAGCCCCATCGCGCTCGGCCTGTGCGCCCTGTACGTGCTCTACATCCAGGCCCGCTGGAACCCGACCCCCAGCTTCGACTGGCCCATCGAGATGCGCCGGCCCCATCCGATCGGCTGGATCGCGGTGCTGGTGCTGGTGGCCGACGCCGTCGTCGACCGGGTGTGGCAGAAGCGAAGAACGGACACAGATCCGTGAGTCGCTCGGGGTTCATCCTCGGCGTCGACCTCGACGGTGTCTGCGGCGACTACACCGCCGCGCTGCGCCAGGTCGTGATCGAGCGGACCGGGGCCTCGCCCGAGTCGCTGCCCCTCGACGCCGGCTGGGACTTCAAGGAGTGGGGCCTGTCGGGCGCCCAGTTCGACGAGATGCACCAGGCGGCGGTCATGGAGCACCGCATCTTCCGCACCATGCCCATGATGCCGGGGGCGGCGGAGACGCTGTGGCGCCTGTCGGACGCCGGGGTGTGGATCCGCATCATCACCCACCGGCTCTACGTCAACTGGGGCCACGCCACCGCGGTGGCCGACACGGTCGAGTGGCTCGACGCCAACGGCATCCCCTACCGGGACCTCTGCTTCCTGGGGGCCAAGCCCCAGGTGGAGGCGGACTGCTACGTGGAGGACGCGCCCCACAACGTGGTCGCCCTGCGGGAGAGCGGCGCGCATGTGATCGTGTTCGAGCAGCCCTACAACCGCGACGTCCCCGGCCCCCGGGCGGCCGACTGGGGCGAGGTCGAGAACCTGGTGGGCGCCCGGGTCACCGAGCTGGGCCTGGCCCTCCAGGCTCCCCTGCCCGGCTTCGAGGACGTCGGCACCCGCCTCCGCCGGGTGCCCCGCCCCGAGTCCTGACGTAGGGTCCCGCGATCGTCTCGTCCGAGGCCGGGACCATCCTGGCCGTCCTGATCTTCTCCGTGCCGCTGGCGCTCACCGCGTGGGCGCTGCTCGACACCGCCCACCGGCCCGAGTGGGTGTGGGCGCTGGTCGGGCGGCGGCGGGTGGCGTGGCTGGCCGCCATCCTGTTCGGGGCGATGGTGGTGCCGGTGGGGCTGGTGGTGTCGGCGGTCTACCTGGTGCGGGTCCGGCCCGAGCTGGCCGACGCCGAGACCGGCCGGCTCTGGGACGTCTCCGACCCGGCGGACGGCTCGGGGCCGAACAGCGACGCGGGCGGCGGGCCGTAGCGGCCGACCATGTGGTGGGCGATGGCCAGCACCCGGGCCCGGGGCGCCCAGTACGGCCCCCGCCGGCTCGGCACCACCGCCCCGCTGGCCAGGTGCCACAGGGCGATCAGGAGCCGGATCGTCGCGTGGTAGCGGCCCGAGTGCTCGCGCACCATCAGCAGGGTGTTGCGCAGTTGCAGGTAGTCGACGACCGCGGCCCGCGACCCGACGTGCATGTTGCGCACCTCGGCGCCGCGCACGACCCCGACCTGCCAGCCCGCGGCCTTGGCCCGGATGGCCAGCTCGGCCTCCTCGCAGTACGCGAAGTAGCGCTCGTCGAACAGGCCGACGTCCTCCAGGCAGCGGCGGGCGGCCAGCATGAGCGTGCCGTGGGGGTAGCCGGCCGCCTCCCAGCCCTGGGCCACGGTGGCCGGCGCGGGGATGGCGCCGAAGTAGCGGTCCACCACCGGGGTCAGGCTGTCGCCCACGTCGGCCGACGCCAGCCCGGCCCGGGGCTGCGCCTCGGCCTCGGCCACCAGGCGGGCCAGGCAGCCCGGCAGCGGGCGGGCGTCGTGGGGGCACACGGCCAGCCAGTCCGCCGGGTCGTGGGCCAGGAACCAGCGGAACCCGGCGTTGGCCCCGGGACCGAAGCCCGTGTTCGACCCCAGCTCCAGGACCTCGACCTCGGCGGGCAGGCCCGCCAGGGCGGCCAGCCCGTCGGGCCCGGAGCCGTTGTCCACCACCACGATGCGGGGAGCGGGCTCCTGCGCGAGGAAGCGGTCGACGGTGTCGCGCAGGGCGCTGCCCTGGTCGCGGTGCACGATCACGAGGTCGACGGCGCTGGCGGCCACGCGTTGCATGATGGTGGCTGGCGGCCGCCGGGCGCCAAAAGCATTCTCACTAGGATCGGTGGATCGTGACCGTCCCTCAGCCGCTCCCCGACCTGGTCCCCAGCTCGGTGCCCGATCTCGACGCCGCCCGCAGGCTGCTGGCGTTCTGCGACGCCTCGCCGTCGCCGTACCACGCGTGCGCCACGGCGGCGGCCACCCTGGGCGACATCGGCTTCACCCGGCTGGCCGAGGACGCCGCCTGGCCGAGCGGGGCCGGCAGCTGGTACGTGGTGCGCGGCGGCAGCCTGATCGCCTGGGCCACCGGCTCGGGGCACCAGCCCCACGACGGGTTCCGCATCGTGGGCGCCCACACCGACAGCCCCAACCTGCGGGTCAAGCCCCAGCCCGACGTGGTGCGGGCCGGCGTCCACCAGATCGGGGTCGAGGCCTACGGCGGGGTCCTGCTCAACAGCTGGCTGGGCCGTGACCTGGGCCTGTCCGGCCGGGTGGCGGTCCGGCGCAACGGCACCGGCGCGCTGGTCCGCCTGCTGCGGATCGACCGCCCGGTGTGCGCCATCCCCCAGCTGGCCATCCACCTCGACCGCGAGATCAACACCCAGGGCCTCCTGGTCGACGCCCAGCACCACCTCACCCCGCTGTGGGCCCTGTCCGAGGGCAGCTTCGGCGGGTTCGTGGCCAAGGAGCTCGGGGTCGGCCCCGACGACCTCCTGGGCTGGGACCTCATGCTCCACGACCTGGCCCCCGGGGCCCTGGTGGGCCGGGACGACGAGCTGCTCGGATCGGCCCGGCTCGACAACCTGGCCTCGTGCTGGGCCGCGGTCGAGGCGCTGGCCGGGGCCGCGCCCAAGGGCGGCGCGCCCATCCCCGTGGTGTGCCTGTTCGACCACGAGGAGGTCGGCTCGACGTCGGACCGGGGCGCCGCCTCGTCGCTGCTGGCCACGGTGCTGGAGCGCTCCGTGCTGGCCCGGGGCGGCACCACCGAGGCGTACCACCGGGCCCTGGCCCGCTCGGCCTGCCTGTCGGCCGACATGGCGCACGCCACCCACCCCAACTACGCCGACCGCCACGATCCCGAGCACCAGGTCGCGCTCAACGGCGGGCCGGTGCTGAAGGTCAACGCCAACGTCCGCTACGCCACCGACGCCCCCGGCGCCGCCCTGGTGGCGCTGGCCGCCGAGCAGGCCGGCGTGCCGCTCCAGCGCTTCGCCATGCGCAGCGACCTGCCGTGCGGGTCGACGATCGGCCCGCTCACCGCGGCCCGGCTCGGCATCACCACCGTGGACGTGGGCATGCCGCAGCTGGCCATGCACTCGGCGCGCGAGCACGCGGGCAGCCACGACCCCGGTCCCTACCGGGCGCTGATGGCCGCGTTCCTGGCCCCGGCCTAGGCCCGCCAGGCCGCCCAGGGGTGCTCGGCCAGGAACAGCCGGCGCGCCCCCGCCGCGGTCCGCGGGCCGTAGGTGCGGTGCGCCAGCGGGCTGGCGCGTCGCGCCGCGTCGGCCTCGGCCGGATCCATCTGGCACGGCATGGTGGCCGGGTCGATGCGGTAGAGGGCGGCTGCGTTGCGCCACAGGATCTTGGACTTCACCGCGTCGGTCAGCTCGGGGTAGCCGTGGGTCTCCTGGAGCTCGGGGCTGATGGCGAAGGCCCGGAACGCCTGGATCTGGTCCTGGGGCGAGCCGTACCAGATGGAGTCGGTGCCCCACAGCACGTTGTCCTCACCCACCGCCAGCAGCAGCTTGCCCAGCAGGTGGGCCGCCTCGTCGGTCGATCCCATCACGCTGCGCCAGGTCGACCCCAGCTCGGCGTACACGTTGCCGCCCGGTCCGATGCCCGCCGACGCCAGGCTGGCCACCAGCCGGTCGGCGCCGCCGTTGGGCGCCGCCGGGTCGTAGGGCCCCTCGGTGACGCCGGACTCGAAGCCCGAGTGGTAGACGCAGAACCGCAGGTCCGGCCGGGCCGCGGCCGCCGGGCCGACGTCGGCGGGCGAGGCGAAGGGATGGCCGCCGGACAGCCCCTTGTGCACGCACACGATGTCCACGCCGAGCTCGTCCACCTTGGACAGGAAGGCCTCGCCCACCTGGGCCCCGGCCGGGTCGGCGTCGTCCAGCCGCCAGGGCGGCCCCGCGTGGGTGTACGCCTTCCACGCGACCAGCGGGTAGCGCGCCGCCTCGTCCTCCATGGCCGCCAGCGCCGCGCCCAGGTCGCCGACGTTGGGCACGCCGTGGCCCTGCACCAGCACCCGGCCGTCCCCGCACGCCCGGGTCAGCTGGTCGCGGGCCTGGTCCATGAGCGCGGCCGACAGCGGGTCGGCCTGGGCCACGACCGGGATGGCGGACAGGACCGCCACGGTGGTGTCGCTGCGGCCGAAGATCTCCTGCATCCAGCGGTCGATGCCGAAGCAGTCGGCCGGGTTCTCCTCGCCGCAGTTGGCCTGGGGGAAGCCGAGCCCGAAGCTGGCCTCGGCCCCGTCGGGGTACTCCAGGAAGTGGGTCTGCACGTCGACGACGGGCTCGCCGCTGCCGAGGACGGAGGTGGCGACGTCGGGATCGGTGGTGGCGTCCTCGGGGACGTCGAGCGTGCCCCCGCTGCGCCCGCCGGACTCCTCGTGCGAGCAGGCCGCCAGCGCCAGCAGCCCGGTGGCCGCCCCCATGGTGGACAGCAGGAACTCCCGCCGGCTCATCCCCAGCCGCCGGGCCCGCTCGTCGCTCATCCGCCGGGCCCGCCGCGCCGCCTCCCGGACGACCGGCGCGGCCGGGCGCGGCGGGTACTCGCCGTTGCAGCAGGGCCCCAGCTTCAGCGGCAGCCCGGGATCGCGCGGCTCGGCCACCCCGCCAGGCTAGGCCCGCACCCGCTCGCCGGTCAGCCGGTCGAGCACAGCGGCGGCCCGGTCGAGCAGCTCCAGCTCGTCGTCGTCGACGGCCGCGAGCAGCTCGACCAGCACGTCGAGCCGCCGATCCTGCGCCTTGCGCAGGATCCGCCTGCCCGCCGGTGTGGCCTCGACGACGACCCTCCGCCCGTCCTCCCGCATGGCCCGGCGCCGGACCAGCCCGCCGGCCTCCAGCCCGTTGACCATCTGCGTCATGGTGGGCGACCGCACGCCTTCGGCCTCGGCCAGCCCGCCCACGGTCCGGGGCCCGCCGAACACCAGGACCGACATGGCCGAGAGCCGCGCCGGCGACAGCCCCGACTCGGCGTCAACGGTCCGTGCCACCCGCAACAGGTGGATGGCGGTCGAGTGCAGCCGGCCGGCGACATCCCGAGGACCCTCTCGACGTGCCTCATTCATATAGGTAGCCTACCTACATGAGTATCGTGGAGTCCATCACCGCGGGCGACGGGGCCGGGGCGCTGGCCGTGCTGCGGGACCATCCGGACCAGGCCGGAGCCGTCGACACCGCCGGGGTCAGCGCGCTGGCGCTCGCCTGCTACCGGGGCCTGGGCGACGTCGTCGAGGCCATCCGGGAGCTGCGGCCGCTCGACCTGCCGGAAGCAGCGGCCGTCGGTGACCTCCGCCGGGTGGGCGAGCTGCTGGCGGCCGGGACCGCCGTGGACGGGCGCTCGCCCGACGGGTTCTCGCCGGTCCAGCTGGCCCTGTTCTTCGACCACCCGGGCGCGGCCGCGGTCCTCCTGCGGGCCGGGGCCGACGTCGACGCCCACGCCACGCACCCCATGGGGATCGCCGCGGTCCATGCCGCCGCGGCCAGCCCCACCGGAGCCGGGGTGGCGCTGGCGGTGGCGGCCGGCGCCGACCTCGACGCCACCCAGTCGGGCGGGTTCACCGCCCTCCACGAGGCCGCCCACCGGGGCGACGCCGCCATGGCCGAGCTCCTGCTCGCGGCCGGTGCCGACCCCGCCCGCCGGACGGACGACGCGCGCACCCCCGCCGACGTGGCCCGCAGCGACGGCCATCCCGACCTCGCAGCCCGCCTGGACGCCGCCGCCGGATCCCGGACGTGACAGGATCGGCGCATGGACGTGCGCGAGGCCCGGTCGGTGCTCGGCGTGGGCGAGGCCGACGGATGGGACACCGTGCGCACGTCGTACCGTCGCCGCATCCGGGCCGCGCACCCTGACACGCAGGCGGTCGGGGCCACCACGGCGGCCGCAGCCCGGTTGAACGAGGCCTACGCCGTGCTCAGCCGGGCCAAGCGGGCCGGGCACCTGCACGCGCCGGCCCCGAGCGCGCCGGGCCCGAGCGCGCCGCCACCACCTCCCCCGCCTCCCCCGCCGCCCGCCGTGGGGGTCGAGATGGTCGAGAACGACACGCTCCTGCTGGCCGCGCCGCCGGACGAGGCGTTCGCGCTCCTGCTGGAGGCCGGGCACCGGGTGGGCGAGGTCAGCTACGTGGACCGGAGCTGCGCCATCTTCGAGGTCGTGGTCCGCCAGGACGGCGAGACCTGCTCGCTGCTGGTCACGCTCCAGGGCCGGGCCCACGGGACCGAGGCCTTCCTGACCCTCGAGGCCATGGAGCGGCCGGCCAGCCTCGACCCGTCCCGGGTCGTCCGGCGCATGTTGCGTGCTCTCGGCGGCATGCTGGAGCCATGACCGACGCCAAGGAAGTCCCCGAGGCCGACCTGCCCACCACCGAGGAGGGCTGGCGCGAGCGGCTCGATCCCCTGCAGTTCGAGGTCGCCCGCAAGGGCGGCACCGAGCGGGCGTTCACCGGCGTCTACTGGGACACCAAGGACGCCGGCACCTACCGCTGCATCGCCTGCAAGGCGCCGCTGTTCTCCTCGGACACCAAGTTCGACTCCGGGACCGGCTGGCCCAGCTTCTGGGAGCCGCTCGCGGACGACCGCGTCAAGCTCATCGAGGACCGCAGCCACGGCATGCGCCGCATCGAGGTGCGCTGCGCCCGCTGCGACTCCCACCTGGGCCACGTGTTCGAGGACGGCCCCAACCCCACCGGGCTGCGCTACTGCATGAACTCGGCCAGCCTCGACCTCGATCGCGACGACACGGACAGCGAGGACGAGGGGGCGGACGCCTAGATCCCCAGGCGCTCGCGCACCTCGGCCCACAGCGCGGCGTAGGCCCGGGCGCCCCGGCTTCGGGGCTTGTCCACGACCACCGGGGCCCGGGACACGCCCATCAGCTCCACTTCGGTGGCGGCGGGGATGGCGCTCAAGGCGATGTCGGTGCGGCCGTCGGGCAGGGTCTCGACCACCTCGCGGTGGAGGCGCTTGCGCCGGTCCACCATGGAGAAGAACGCCACGATCTCGGGCCGGTGGTCGACCTCGGTGGCCACGAAGTCGCCGAGCTGCTGGAACGTCCGCAGCGTGAGCGTGGACGGGATCAGCGGCACGAGCAGGGCGTCGGCCGCGTCGAACACGCTCTCGGACACGAGCGAGATCGACGGCGGGCAGTCCAGGACCGCCAGGTCGTAGTGGTCCTCCAGCGGGACCAGGACCTTGCGCAGCCGCCGCTCCGGCTTGCCGGACTCGTCCAGCACCAGGTCCATGTGGCGGTACGAGAAGTCGGCCGGCAGCAGGTCGAGGCCCTCGACGTCGGTGCCCCGCAGCACGTCGGCCACGTCGCTGCGCCCCCGCACCAGCTTGCGCCCGCCGCCGCGCACCTTGGGCCGCACCCGGAACAGGAACGACGCCGCGCCCTGCGGGTCCAGGTCCCACAGCAGCGTGCGCAGCCCGTCCTGGGCCGCCAGCGCCGCCAGGTTCACCGCCGCCGATGTCTTCCCCACGCCCCCCTTGATGTTGTAGGTGGCGAGGACCTTCATCCGCTGGGGCCCCGGAAGGTGGAGGACACCAGCTTGCGCTGGTCGGACGAGGCGAAGGCGGCGAACGTCTCGGCGAAGTGGCTGCGGGCCTCGCGCTGCTCGACGGCGAGGCGCTCGACCAGCACGCCCAGCACCATCAGCGCCTCGGGGCCGCCCACCACGCCGGCCAGCTCCTCGGCCAGGCCCCGGAGGTGGTCGGCCTGGACCTCACGGTCCTGGTGGGTGCCGAGGACGTCCTGGAGGCCCTTGAGCGTCTTCACCATCGGCTTGGCCACCGACGACGGCCACAGGTCGCCGAAGAACTCCAGCAGGTAGCGCAGCTCCTTGCCCCGCTTGCGCAGCTCGTGGAGCGCCTCGGCCGGGCTGTCGTCGTCGATGGCCGAGCCCATCTTCACCATCTTCTTGTAGACCCTGCGGATGCGCTCGCCGGCCACGTCGCCCAGGGGGCGCTTGGCGTCGGGGCGGTCCCGGGCCGGGCCCAGCTTGCCCGCGAGGAACGCCCGGTACCCGGCCCAGGCGTCGCGGTAGGCCCGGCCCCGCAGCTCCGCCTTGAGCTTGCGCAGGGCGGCGGCCCGGTGCCGGACCAGCAGCTTGTGCGCGGGCTGCAGGGCGGCGTGGCGCTCGGCCGGGACGCCGGCCAGCAGCTCGTCCCACTCTAGGAGCTGGACGTCGAGGTCGCGTGTGTCGCCGGTGATCGACTGGATCCACTTGAGGGCGTCCCGCTGGGCCTGGAGCGGCTCGTCGGCGAAGGCGCTCTTGAGCTCGCGCAGCACCGAGCGGCTGCGGCGCACCGCCACCCGCAGGTCGTGCAGGAACTCCGTGTCGAGGTCGGCCAGCGTGCCCGGCAGGTTGGCCTCGACGAAGCCGGCCAGCTCCCGGAGCACGGCGATGGCCGCCCGGTCGGTCCGCATGTCCGGGCTCAGGTCGACGTCGACCTTGGACCGGATGCCGCGGGGATCGCCGCCCGAGGCGGCGATGGCCTCGTCCGCCATGCTGGCGGGCGCCTCCACCAGCCCGGCCTCGGCGGTGAGCGCCGCCACCACCCGGGCCAGCGGCCGGGGGTAGCCGAGCACGCCGCTCACCTCGACCCGCGACGTCAGCGGGGCCGGGTCGCCGCCGGTGTCCAGCGCCGCGTGCGTCGCCAGCCGCAGCCGCACCACCGTCTTGAGGTCGGCGTTGCGCACGTGGAGGGCGCTGACCTCGGCCCGGACCCGCGCCAGCGGGAGCAGGGCCCGCATCTCGACCTCCGGGGCCACGTGGTCGCGCAGGGGCCCGGTCGGCAGGTCCTCGACCAGCCAGCGCTTGGCCCGGGCCGCCTCGGCGGACAGGGGCGCAGTGCCCGGAGCGAGGCGCAGGACCAGCTCGGTCGTCTTGGTCCCCTCCAGGACCAGGTCGGCCCCCGCGTCCCGCACCCGGCGATCGGCGGTGTCGACGACGGTGAAGGTCACGGGCACGGACCGCTCGGCCTCGACGTCGAAGCGCCGGCGGAGGAACGCGACCAGCGCGGGCGGGTCCACACCCTCCGGAAGCGCGTAGGAGTAGGTGGGGACGTCGAGTGGCATCGACCGGTCAGTCTGCCATGCTCGTCGGCATGGCCCGGGGGTCGAGTCGTGGTGGTGGGCTTCTGCCCGTCCTGTTGACACTGGTGGTGATCGGCGCCGCCGTCACCTACTCGCACGTCAAGGCCGACGCGTCCCGGCCGGGCGGGATGATCGTCCTCTACGGGGACTCGCTGTCCATGGAGTCGGGGCCCTACTTCTCCGACGAGCTGGCCCGCACGACCAAGGCGCTCGTCATCACCAAGCCCATCCCGGGCACGGCCCCGTGCAGCGTGGCCGACACGATGCGCAACGACGCCACGCTGCACCCCGACGTGGTGGTCATCCAGTTCGTCGGCAACAACGGGGTGCCGTGCACCCGCGACGCGGCCGGGAACCCGCTGGCCGGCCAGGCGCTGGCCGACCGCTACGAGCAGGACGTGCGCGCCGAGGTGGACATGTTCGCCTCCCAGGGCACCAAGGTCGTGCTGGTGGGCGGGCCCGAGGCCCCCGGCCTCCCCGGCGGGGCCGAGCTGGAGATCGCGGCCGACTACCAGCGCATCGTCGACGAATGGGACAACCGGGTGTTCGGCCGGGTCCGCTACGCGGATGCCGCCGCCACGGTCACGCAGGACCACCGGTTCGTGGACAAGCTGCCGTGCGCGTCCGACGAGGGCCCGGGCCAGGGCTGCACCGACGGGGAGGTCACGGTGCGCGCCCCCGACCGGGCGCACTTCTGCCCGAGCCCGGGCGCCTTCCTGGTGTGCCCGGTCCCGGACCCCGGCGCCCGCCGGTTCGGCTACGAGATGGCCAAGGTGGCCCGCGAAGCGCTCAACGACTGAACCGGTCGAGCACGTCGAGGGCCGAGCCGCCGTAGCTCCCGCCGAACATGACGGTGTGGGTGAGCAGCGGCTCCAGCTGCCACAGCGCCAGCCGGTCCCGCCAGCCGGCCGCCAGCGGGAAGACCTCGTCGTAGGCCGCCACCACCGCCGGGGCCGGCGAGCCGAACAGGTGGAGCATGGCCAGGTCGACCTCGCGGTGCCCGCCGTAGGCAGCGGGGTCCACGAGCCAGGGCCGGCCGTCCCGGTCGACGTGCACGTTGCCCGACCACAGGTCGCCGTGGACCCGGGCCGGCGGCTCGGGTGGCCCCGCGTGCCCGGCCAGGCGGTCGGCGAGGCGGTCCACGAGCGGGCGGGCCCGGGGATCGAGCGTCCCCGCGGCGACCGCCCGGTCCACCAGCGGCCCGATGCGGCGGGTCGCCCAGAACGCGCACCAGTCGCCGGACTGGGGCGTGTTGCGCTGGGGCACGGTGCCGATGAACCCGTCCCGGTGCCAGCCGAAGGCGGGAGCCCCGGCGCGGTGGAGCGCGGCGAGCTGGCGCCCGAGGTCCTCCCCGGTGCCGCCGGTGCGGCTGCCCGGCTCGATCCACTCCAGCACCAGCACCTCGGGCGTCGACGCCAGCACGGCCGGCACCCGCACGCCGGGCACCTCGCCCAGCCAGCGCAGCCCGGCCGCCTCCACGTCCAGCAGCCCGGCGGGCAGCCCGGCCGCCGCCTTGGCGAACACGGTGCGGCCGCCGGCCAGCTCCACCCGCCCGGCGTCGCTGATGCAGCCCCCGCCCACGGGCGTGACCGAGCGGGCGCGCTCCCCCAGCGCCGCCGCCACCGCGGCCCCGAGCGCGGGGGACGCCATCAGGTCAGGCCGTGGACGGCCCGGACGTGGTCGAGCAGGCCGCCGCACG
The DNA here is from genome assembly GCA_036558145.1 of Acidimicrobiales bacterium. Classification (GTDB taxonomy): domain Bacteria; phylum Actinomycetota; class Acidimicrobiia; order Acidimicrobiales; family VFJN01; genus ZC4RG19. The sequence continues at coordinate 4,610 of DATBGF010000393.1, read as the reverse complement.
CCCGCTCCACCACTTCGTAGACCAGCTCGAAGCCGTCCTCACCGCCGTAGTAGGGGTCGGGGACCTCGTCGACGACGCCGGCGTCGGGCCCGAACGCGGTCATGCGATGCACCTTGGACAGATCCGCTCCCGGCGGGGCCTGGCGCAGCAGCGCCCGCTCCACGGGCTCGTCCGCCACGAGCAGGAGGTCGAAGCGCTCCCAGTCGTCGGGCTGGGTCCGCCGCGCCCGCTGGGAGCGCAGGTCGAGGCCGCGCCGGTCCGCCTCGGCCGTGGCCCGGCGATCGGGTGGCGCACCCAGGTGCTCGGCGCTGGTGCCCGCGCTGTCGATCTCCACGACCCCGGACAGGCCGGCGTCCTCGGCCATCCGCCGCATGACGGCCTCGGCCGTCGGCGACCGGCAGATGTTTCCCCAGCAGATGAACAGCAGGCGCACGGGCGGGGAGTGTACGAACCCCAGGCTCTACGCTGCGTCCCTCCCGTTCCGACTGCATGTGGAGGCACGTCCGGTTGATCACCCTGGTGCTCGGCGGCACCCGCTCGGGCAAGTCCGAGGTGGCGGAGTCCCTGGTGGCCCGCACCTCGGCGGCGGTCACCTACGTGGCCACGTGCCGGGCCCCGGGCTCCGGCGACGAGGACATGGCCGCCCGCATCGCCGCCCACCGGGCCCGCCGGCCCGCCGGCTGGGCCACGGTGGAGGCCGGCCACGACCTCGCTGTGGTCCTGCGCGGCCTGGCCGGACCGGTCCTGGTCGACTCCCTGGGGACATGGGTCGCGGGCTTCGACGACCTCGACCCCGACGCCGCCCCGCTGTGCGCGGCCCTGCGGGACCGGGACGGGGACACCGTCGTCGTGTCGGAGGAGGTCGGCCTGGGCGTGCACGCCCCGACGGAAGCCGGCCGGCGCTTCGCCGACACGCTGGGCGGCCTCAACCGGGCCGTGGCGGGCATCGCCGACCGGGTGCTGCTGGTGGTGGCCGGACGGGTGCTCCCGCTCGACCGCCCGGAGGACGCATGATGCGCTCCGCCCTGGCCTTCCTCACCGTCGTCGGGGGTGCGGCGCCGCCGGACCGGCGGGCGGCGCCGTGGTTCGGGGCGGTGGGAGCGCTGGTGGGGCTGGCCGTGGGTGCCGCGTGGTGGGCCGCGGGCGAGCTGTGGCCGCCGCTGGTGGCCGCGGTGCTGGCGGTGGCGGTCGACGCCTGGCTCACCGGGATGCTGCACCTCGACGGGCTGGCCGACAGCGCCGACGGGCTGCTGCCGCCCGTGCCGGCGCCCCAACGCCTGGCCATCATGTCCGCCCCGGATGTCGGCAGCTTCGGGGTCGTCGCCCTGGTGGTGGTGCTGGCGGCCCGGGTGGCCGGCTTCGCCTCGCAGGCGCCCGACGTCCTGCTGGTCGTGGGCCTGTGGGCCGCGGCCCGCAGTGGCATGGCCGTGACGATGGCCTCGGTCCCCTACGCCCGCCCGGGCGGTGCGGCCGCCGGCTTTGCGACGGGCGCGCCCCCGGCCGGGGCGCTGGTCACGCTGGTGGCCGCGGCCGTGGCGATCGTCGTGGCCGCGCCGGTCGTGGCCGGGGTGGTCACCGTGGTGGCCGCGGCCGCCGGGTTCGTGGCGGTCGTGGGCCTCGCCCGGCGCCGGCTCGGCGGCTACACGGGGGACGTGCTCGGCGCGGCGGGCGTCGTGGCCGAGACCGTGGGCCTGCTGGTGGCGGCGGCGAAGTGGTGAGCCCGCGCTGGCCGGGCCGGGCCCTGGGGGCCGCCGCGGGACTGGCGCTGGACCAGGCGCTGGGCGAACCGCCGGTGCCCGACCGCTGGCACCCGGTGGCGCTGTTCGGCACGGGCGTGGCCGCGCTGGAGCGCCGGCTGTACGACGACCGGCCGGGGCCCGGGGCGGTGCTGGCCGGGGCGGGGATCGGCGCCGCGGCCCTCGCTGGGGCCGCGCTGCGCTCGCCCGCCGCGGCCGGCTACCTGGCCTGCGGGGGGCGGGCGCTGCACGACGCGGCCGGGGCCGTGGGCCGCGCCCTGGGCGACGGCGACCTCGCCGGGGCCCGCGAGCTGCTCCCGTCGCTGGTCGGCCGCGACCCGGCCGGGCTGGACGAGGCCGGGATCGCCCGGGCGGTGGTCGAGTCGGTGGCCGAGAACACCACCGACGCCATCGTCGCCCCCGCGCTGTGGACGCTGGCCGCGGGGGCGGCGGGGGCCTTCGTGCACCGCGCCGGGGACACGCTGGACTCGATGGTCGGCTACCGGGACCGGACCTACCGGCGCTTCGGGACCGCGGCCGCCCGCCTGGACGACGCCCTGGCCTGGGTCCCCGCCCGCGCCACGGCCGGGTTGGTCGCCCTGGCGCGGCCCCGGCGGGCCGGCGAGGTGGTCCGGGCCGTCCGGCAGGACGCGCCCGCGCACCCCTCCCCCAACGCCGGGATGGCCGAGGCCGCGTTCGCCGCCGCCCTCGGCCTGCAGCTGGGCGGGGGCCGGAACCGCTACGGCGACGTCGTGGAGGCCCGGCCGCTGCTCGGGCGCGGCCGCACCCCGGAGGCGGGCGACATCCCCGCCGCCGTCGCGCTGTCCCGGGACGTGACCTGGCTGCTGGCCGGGATGCTGGCCACCGCGGGCCTGGCCGGACGCCGGGCCCGGGCGAGGCGGCGATGACCGGCGTCCCCATCCCGCCTCCCGGCGCGCACGGCGGCGACGGCGCCCGGGTGGCCGCCGCGCTCGGGATCGATCCCGCCGCCGTGCTCGACCTGTCCGCCAGCCTCAACCCGTTCGCGCCCGACGTGGCCGCGCTGGCCCACCGCCGCCTGGACGCCCTGGGCCGCTACCCCGACGTCGCCGGCGCGGAGGCGGCGCTGGCCGCGGGGCTGGGCCTCGACCCCGACCGGCTGGTCCTCACGGCCGGCGGCGCCCAGGCCATCGCCCTGGTGGCCGGGCAGGAGCGCGCCGGCTGGGTGGAGGAGCCCGACTTCGGCCTCTACCGCCGGCACCTGGCCCGACTCGACCCCGCCGCCCCCCGCTGGCGCTCCGACCCCCACAACCCGTCGGGCCGGCTGGCCGGGCCGGACGAGCGGGCCGGCGTGTGGGACGAGGCGTTCCTGCCCCTGGCCGCGGGGACCTGGAGCCGGGACCGCCCGGGTTGGGCGCTCGGCTCGCTGACCAAGGCGTTCGCCTGCCCCGGCCTGCGCCTCGGCTATGCGCTCGCCCCCGACGGCGAGGCCGCCGCCGCGCTGCGGCGGGCCCGGCCGGAGTGGGCCGTGGGCGGGCTGGCCTGCGCGCTGGTGCCGGACCTGGTGGAGCGGGCCGACCCGCCGGCATGGACCGCGGCCGTGGCCAAGGCCCGCGCCGAGCTGGCCGGCATGCTGGCGGCCCGGGGCCGGGCCGCGCTGGCGTCCGACGCGCCTTGGGTGCTGGTGCCCCGAGCCGCCGGCCTGCGGGACGCCCTGGCCCGCGAGGCCGTCGTGGTGCGCGACTGCGCCTCGTTCGGCGTGGAGGACCACGTGCGGATCGCGGTGCCGGATGCGGACGGGCTGGAGCGTCTCGACCGCGCTCTGAGCCGGATATCGCACGCGGCGGAGTGACATCTGCACCATAAGTCCCGGCGCGGGCGTCCCCGGCTGAGGCATGATGGTGGGCCCCATGACGTCGCCCGCCCCGTTCCCCTCCCCCGTCGACCGGCTGGTGTTCGAGCTGGCCGCCCTCGTCACCCCGGCCGATCCCACCCCCGACGACCCGCCCTGCCCCCGCCCGGGGGCCCGCCGCCTGGTGGCGGCGCTGACCGGCCGCGGCCTCGACGTACGGGTGGTGGCCGGCGACGCGCCCGGAGGGCCGGATGTGACCGCCCAGGTCCTGGCCCAGGCGGGCATCCCCGCCGCGGGCGTGACGGTGGAGGACCTGGCCGCCGCCACCGGGGGCACCGAGCCGGGCCGCACCCTGATCGTGACCCGCCGGCCGGGCCCGGCCGCGGCGCCGCTGGTCGGCACCACCGCCGCCGGGCACCCCGTGCTGGCCGTGGGCGACCGGGCCGTGCACCGGGCGGTCCTCGACTGGCTGTCCGCCGAGGCGGGCGCCTTCGCCGCCTCGGCGCTGCTGTGCGGGCCGCTCGACGAGCGGGCCGAGGCCGCCACCCGCGCCCAGCACCTCCGCCTCACCAAGCCGCCCGGCTCGCTGGGCCGCTTGGAGGACGTCGCCGCCCAGCTCGCGGGCATCGCGGCCACCTCCCCGCCGCCGCTCCCCCGCCCCGCGGCCGTCGCCGTGTTCGCGGGCGACCACGGCGTCCACGCCCAGCGTGTGTCCCCCTGGCCCCAGGAGGTCACCGCCCAGATGGTGGGGAACCTGCTGGCGGGCGGGGCCGCCATCAACGTCCTCGCCCGCCAGGCCGGGGCCGAGGTGGTCGTGATCGACGTGGGGACGGCGGCCACGTTCGAGCCCCACGGCGGCCTCACCGACGCCAAGGTCCGCCGGGGCACTTCTGACCTCACTGTCGGGCCGGCCATGTCCGTCGACGAGGCGCTCCAGGCCCTCGACGTCGGCGCCACCGCCGCGGCTGCCCTGGTGCAGGGCGGCGCGGCCTGCCTGGTCACCGGCGACATGGGCATCGCCAACACCACGCCGTCCGCCGCGC
>DATBGF010000392.1:0-17029 GCA_036558145.1 Acidimicrobiales bacterium | reverse complement strand
TCGAGCGCGGGGCGCTTGGTGGTGACCAGGCCCAGCACGACCATCTTGCCGGACGGCACGAAGCGCAGCGGCTCGAACCCGCCGGAGCGGGCGTCGTCGTACTCCAGGAAGAAACCGTCCACGGCCAGCTCGCCGAACAGGGCCTCGGCGACGAAGTCGTAGCCGCCCTCCGCCGCCCACGAGGACTGGTAGTTGCCCCGGCACATGTGGGTGGTGACCCGCAGGCCCTCGGGCCGGCCGGCCAGGGCGGCGTTGATCTGGCGGATGTAGCGCAGGTGCTGGTGGTCCGCGTCGTCGCCCCGGGCCTCGAGGATCGCCCGCTGGGCGGGGTCGTTGAGGTAGGCGAGGCTGGTGTCGTCGAACTGCAGGTACTTGCAGCCCTGGGCGGCGATGGCCGCCACCTCGTCCGCGTAGGCGTTGCTCAGGTCGTCCCAGAACTGGTCGATGTCGGGGTAGACGGAGGGGTCCAGCGAGGCCGGGCCGCCCCGGTAGTGGACCATGCTGGGTGACGGGATCGTCAGCTTGGGCGTCGCCGTCGTGACCTGTTCCTGCAGGTAGGCGAAGTCGTGGGCGAAGATCACCTCCCGCAGGTTGATCCGCTCGTCGACGACCAGGGCGGGTGCCTCGAAGGACAGCTCGCCCTGGTCGTCGCGGAAGGCGACCCGCAACTTGTCGTCGCCGGGGTGGACCCCGCCGAGCCGGTAGATGAAGTCCATGTGCCACGACGCCCGGCGGAACTCGCCGTCGGTGGCGGACTGCAGGCCGACCTCCTCCTGCATGCGGACGACATCGGTGATGGCGCGGTCCTCGACCGCGCGCAGCTCCTGAGCGGTGATCCGCCCGGCGGCGGCGTCGTCCCGGGCCTGGTGCACCTCGGGTGGGCGCAGCAGGCTGCCGACGTGGTCGGCCCGGAACGGCGGTTCGGTGCGGGGCGCCATGGGATCAGCCTCCTGTGTCGGCGATCAGCTTGTCGACGTCGGGCTCGCTGTCGGAGATGCCCTGGTCGACCATGAGCTGGGCCGTGTTCTTGATGGAATCGACGTTGAGATCCTTCTGCCACAGCGGCAGCACGACGTCGGCCAGGACGTCGGGCGGGATCTGGGTGTAGTTGGCGATGGCCTGGCGGGCCTCGTCAGGGTGGTCGGTCGCGTACTCCAGCGACTTGTTGATCGCCTTCACGAACGAGTCGACCACGTCGGGGTTCGACTGCAGGTACGAGTCGGACGTGAAGTACGTGGCGACCGTCATCTTGGGCTCGGTGGCCACGCGGTCGTAGATGATCATGCGCTCGCCGGCGTTCTTGCCCGTGGTCACGAACGGCTCGACCAGCCCGGCGGCGTCGATCTGTCCCGCTTCCAGCTGGCCGACCATGTCCGGCAGCGGCACCTCGACGAAGTGCAGCGTGGACGTGTCGACGCCCTCCTTGTCCAGCGCGGCGGTCACCGTGAGCTGGCTGATGTTGTTGAGCGTGTTGATGGCGATGGTCTTGCCCTCGAGGTCGGCGGGCTCCTGGATGTCGCTGGAGCCCTTCACCGCGATCGCCGCGGTGTCGTTCTCGGGGTCGTCGGTGGCCTGGATGCCCTGCGAGATGATCTTCACCGGCAGGTCCTGGGTCTGGCCCAGCATCAGCGAGACCACGTTGGAGAAGCCGATCTCCTGGTCGCCCGCGATCACCGCAGGGATGATGGCCGCCCCGCCCTGGGCCACGACCGGCTCGACCTCCAGGCCCTCGTCCTCGAAGAACCCCTTGTCGATGCCGAGGTAGAGCGGCGCCACGTCGACGACCGGCACCACGCCCACCTTGATGCTGGTCATCTCCTGGGACGTGGTCCCGGTCGTCCCCGACGCCTGGTCGTCGTCGTCATCGTCCCCGCCGCACGCAGCGGCGAGCAGTGTGAACGCGCAGACGAGCGCGATCGCCCGCCACGCTTTGTGCCCCTTCATCTGTTCCCCCTCTTGCTTGTCTCGATGAGCTGACGCTCACAACTCCCGTTCGAGCCGGTCGAGGACCTGCATCGCCGGCAGGCATCGGGCCACCGACGCCTCCGGCTCCCGGCCCTCGCGCACGGCGGTCACGAACTCGCGGTCCTGGTTCTCGATGCCGTCGATGGCCACGCCCAGGCCCGACAGGTCGACCGGCTTGCCCTCGCCGTCGACCAGGTCGTCGTAGACGGCGACATAGGTCCCGGTGTCGCCGACGTAGCGGAAGGTCGTGCCGAGCGGCCCGTCGTTGTTGAAGGACAAGGCCAGCGTGCACAGCGCACCCGACGGGGACCGCAGCGCGACGGTCATGTCCATGGCGATGCCGAGCGTGGGATGCGGCGGCCCCTGCTGGGCCCACGCGACCTCGGGCACCTCGCCCGTCTGGTGGATGAACAGGTCGACCGTGTGGCACGCGTGGTGCCAGAGCAGGTGATCGGTCCACGAGCGCGGCCGGCCCAGCGCGTTCTTGTTCTCCCGCCGGAAGAAGAAGGTGGTCACCACCAGGTGCTGGAGCGTGAGCTCGCCGGCGGTGACGCGCCGGTGGACCCACTGGTGGCTGGGGTTGAAGCGCCGGGTGTGGGCCGCCATGGCGGTCACGCCGGTGCGCTGCTGGGCGGCGACGACGGCCTCGGCGCCGGCCAGGCTGTCGGCCATGGGGATCTCGACCAGCACGTGCTTGCCCGCCTCCATGGCCGCCCGGGCCTGGGCGGCGTGCAGCGGCGTGGGGCTGGCGAGGATGACGGCGTCGACGTCGGACCGGCCCAGCTCGGCGTCGAGGTCGAGGCCATGGCGGGCGATGCCGTGCTCGGCGGCGAAGGCGCCGGTCGCCCCGGCGTCGCCCCCGACCAGCCCGACCAGGTCGGCACCGTCGATGCGGGACAGCGCGGTCGCGTGCCTGGCGGCGATCGCGCCCTCCCCCACCAGGACGACCTTCACGGGCTCGGTCATCGATTCCCAGTCCCCTCCCTTGGCGACGGAGTGTTGTAGACAATACTGTTGACGATCTGTCCCGTCACCCCTGTCGAGGACTTGTCGATGGCGATCGCACCCGCAGTGACCGACCGGCTCCGGGACGACATCCTGGCGGGCGCGTTCCCGCCCGGTGAGCGCCTCATCGAGCTCCAGCTCACCGAGCGCTACGGGGTGGGGCGGGCCGCCATCCGGGCCGCGCTGGTCGAGCTCGACTCCGAGGGCCTGGTGCTGCGCGAAGCCAACCGGGGCGCCACCGTGCGCCGGATCAGCGTGGCCGAGGCGGTCGAGATCACCCAGGCCCGCGCTGCGCTGGAGGGCCTGATCGCCCGGCTGGCGGCGGAGCGGGCCACCGAGGCCGAGCGGGAGGACCTGCGGATCCTCGTGGCGCAGATGAACGACGCGGTGGCCAAGGGCGACAACGTCGGCTACTCCAAGCTCAACCGGCGGCTGCACGGCTCGCTGTGCACCATCGCCCGCCACCGGGTGGCCGACGACCTCGTGGCCAACCTGCGCAACCGGGCCGCGCACCACCAGTTCCGGCTCGCCCTGGTCCCGGGGCGGGCCGAGGAGTCGCTGGGCCAGCACCGCGCCATCGTGGAGGCCGTGGTCTCGGGCGACGGCGCGGCCGCCGAGGCGGCCATGCGCGACCACCTCGCCTCGGTGATCGACGTCCTACGCCACTGGGAGGCCTTCGACACCCGGGCCTGACGCCTACGGCGCCGTGTTGCTGGAGACCTCGCTGTCGACCTGCGGGTCGGCCGCCAAATCGCGGACTCTTGGGCTGTGGCTCACGCCATGCTCGCTCGGCCTGCCACCTGGCGCAGGTGCTCGGTCGTGGCCCGGGTCATGGTCGGCGGCACGCCCAGCTCCTCCAGCAGGGTGGCGGCGGCCTCCATCTCGTGGACCCGCCGGGCGGCGTGGCGCGGCGTCCCCTCCACCAGGCGGCGGACGAACGCCTCGTCGGCGGCAGTGAGGCTGGCCACGATGTTGTCCCACGTCTCGGCGGCGAGGCCCGCGGCCTCGGCGGCCCGCAGCGACTCCATCACCACCGCGGTGAGGCCCTTGATCACGACGCTGCGCAGCAGCTTGCGGGTCGCCGCCGCGCCGGGCTCCTCGCCCGCGTGCTCGACGGGCATGCCGAGGGGCGCCACCAGGGCCACGAACTTGCCCGCCGCGGGGCCCGACACCAGCGCGGGCGTTCGCAGCCCGCGGCCCGCCACCGGGGCCATGAGCGCCACGTCGGCGAAGCCGAGGCCTGCGCCCGCCGCCTGCGCGGCCAGGTCCCGCTTGAGGCCGGCCGAGGCGGTCGCCAGGTCGGCGTAGATCGAGCCCGCGGGGATCGTGTCCAGCGCCTGGGCCAGCGCGCCCGGCGCGTCGGCCGCCCCGGTGACGGCGAGGACCAGCCCGGCGCCACCGGCCGCCTCCCGCGGCCCGTCGTGGCGGACGACGCCCGCCGGCGTCGGCACCGGCGCGGGGTCGTAGCCGTGGACGGCCAGGCCCCCGGCGGCCAGGTCGGCGGCGATCAGCGATCCCGCCTCACCCAGCCCGAACACGCACACGTTCACGCTTCGTCCTCCACCCCGAGCCCGGCCAGCACCGCCCGCAGCCCGTAGATGTCGACGCCCAGCTCGCCGGCGGCCAGCCGGGCGCGGGTGGCGTCCTCCCGGGCCGTGCGCCGGCGGCCCTGGTCGAGGGCCCACTCGGCCTCATCCCGGGGCACGACGACCACGCCGTCGTCGTCGGCGCACACCACGTCGCCGGGCGAGACCACGACGCCGCCGAGGACCACCGGGACGTTGACCGACCCGGGGCTGGCCTTGACCGTGCCCTCGCACGAGACGTGGCGCGCCCACACCGCGAAGCTCATCTCGCGCAGCTCGGCCGTGTCCCGCACCCCCGCGTCGATGACCAGCGCCCGCACGCCCCGCGCCATCAGCGACGTGGCCAGCAGCTCGCCGAACATGCCGTGCGTCGACGGCGCGGTGGTGGTGACGACGAGGACGTCGCCCTCCTGGCACACCTCGACGGCGGCGTGGACCATGAGGTTGTCGCCCGGGTGGCACGACACGGTGACGGCCGGCCCCGCCAGGCGCACGCCCTGCTGGATGGGGCGCAGGTCGGGACCGGCGAAGCCGCGCCGGCCGATGGCCTCGTGCACGGTCGCCGTGCCGAGGGCGCCGAGGGCGGCGACCGTGCCCGGGTCGGGCCGGTCGATGGTGCGGACCACCACGTGGCGGCCGGTCATGGTGTCGCCCCTTTCGCCAGGCGCGGGTAGACGCGGCGGGCGTTGCCCTCGAAGATCTTGGCCCTGTCCGCCTCGCTCAGCCCGGCGGCGTCGAGGTAGCGGCGGGTGTCGTCGTAGTGGTGGCCGGTCTCGGGGTCCACGCCCCGCACCGCGCCCACCATCTCCGACGCGAACAGCACGTTGTCCGCCGGGATCACCGCCAGCAGGCAGTCGATCCCCGCCTGGTGGTAGACGCACGTGTCGAACCACACGTTGCCGAGCAGCAGCTCGTCGAGCGGCGGGCGGCCCATGTCCTGGGCCAGGCCCCGGAACCGGCCCCAGTGGTAGGGCACCGCGCCGCCCCCGTGGGGGATGACGAAGCGCAGGGCGGGGAAGTCGGCGAACAGGTCCGAGGTCAGCAGCTGCATGAACGCGGTCGTGTCGGCCCCGAGGTAGTGCGAGCCGGTGGTGTGGAAGTGCGGGTTGCAGGCCGCGCTCACGTGCACCATCGCCGGCACGTCCAGCTCGCACAGCGCCTCGTACAGCGGGTACCAGGAGCGGTCGGGCAGCGGGGGCCCGTCCCAGAAGCCGCCCGACGGGTCGGGGTTGAGGTTGGCGCCGACGAAGCCCATCTCCTCGACGCAGCGCCGCAGCTCGCGCACGGAGGGCTCGACGGGCGCGCCGGGCGACTGCGGGAGCTGGCACACCGGGGCGAAGTTGTCGGGGTAGAGGTCGCACACCCTGCGGATCAGCTCGTTGCAGTGCTCGGTCCAGAAGCGGCTGGTGTGGGCGTTGCCCTCGTGGTGGCCCATCCACGACGCCCGGGGGGAGAACAACGTGAGGTCGGTGCCCCGCTCCCGCTGGAGGCGCAGCTGCGCGCCCTCCAGGCTCTCGCGGATCTCGTCGTCCGAGATCGCCACCGTCCCCTTGTCGCCGGCGTGGTCGGGGTCGCCGGCCAGCGCCGCCCGCTGCGCCTCGCGGTAGTCGCCGAGGGCGCGCGGCGCCGTCGTGTAGTGGCCGTGACAATCGATGATCATTCCGCCACCGATCATTGTGAACAATCCTGTCAACAGGATACTCTCGGAGCCGATGCCGTCACGCCACCGTGACTATGACGACATCCCCGGCACCATCGTGTTCGATGGACGCCAGGCCCGCCGCGGCTACGCGCTGAACAAGTTCCTCATGTCCTTGAACCAGCCCGCCAACCGCGAGGCGTTCAAGGCCGACGAGGCCGGCTACCTCGACCGCTTCCGCCTCGACGAGGAGCAGCGGGAGGCCGTCCTGGAGCGCCAGTGGCTGCGCCTCCTCGAGGTGGGCGGCAACGTCTACTACACCTACAAGCTGGCGGCCTGTGACGGCATGACGTTCCAGGACCTGGCCGGCGCGCAGACCGGCATGACCCCCGACGACTTCGCGGCCATGATGCGGGACGGGGGCCGGTCGGCCCACGGAGGCTGCTGATGGCCCGGATCGCCGGCGGCGTCGGCTGCTCGCACGTGCCCGCGGTGGGCGCGGCGATCGACAAGGGCCGCACCGCCGATCCCTACTGGGCGCCCTACTTCGCCAAGCTGGACCGGGCCCGCCGCTGGATCGCGGAGGTGGACCCCGACGTCTGCGTCGTGGTCTACAACGACCACGCGTCGGCCTTCTCGCTGGAGGTCATCCCCACGTTCGCGCTGGGCCTGGCCGACGAGTTCCCGCCCGCCGACGAGGGCTACGGCCCCCGGCCGGTGCCGGTGGTGCAGGGCCATCCGGAGCTGGCGTGGCACCTGGCCGAGTCGCTCATCCTCGACGAGTTCGACCTCACGCTGGTCAACGAGATGCCGGTCGACCACGGCCTGACCGTGCCGCTGTCGGTGATGTTCGGCCAGCCCGACGCGTGGCCCTGCGCGGTCATCCCGCTGTGCGTGAACGTGGTCCAGTACCCGCCGCCCACCGGGCATCGCTGCTACCGGTTGGGCCAGGCGCTGCGCCGGGCGCTGGAGTCCTACGAGGGCGACGAGCGGGTGGTCGTGTTCGGGACCGGCGGGATGTCCCACCAGCTCCAGTCGGAGCGGGCCGGGCTCATCAACGTCGACTTCGACACGGAGTTCCTCGACCACCTGGTGGACGACCCCGAGGCGGTGGCGGCCATCCCCCACCTCCAGTACCTGCGCGACGCCGGGTCCGAGGGCATCGAGCTGGTCATGTGGCTCGTCATGCGGGGCGCCCTGTCCTCCCGGGTCCGCGAGGTCTACCGGGCCACCCACGTCCCGACGTCGAACACCCACAACGGGCTGCTCATCCTCGAAGACGCCTGACCGGGTCGGGCCGGCTCGGCCCGCGCCCGTCAGGACATGAACTTCTCGTCGATGGCGGTCACCACGCCGCCCTCGACGGTCAGCCAGAACGGGTTCGGCCAGATCACGCCGTCGTCGTCCTCGGTGTAGCCGGCGAACCGGGCCGGGAGGTCGCTGAGCGCGAACGGGATGGGGTTGGCGCTGTCCTCCACGATCGTGACCTGCACGTCCGGCGCCAGCGTCAGGGTGCGCAGCCGGGGGTTCTCGTCGACGATGAACTCGTCGTAGGGGATCTCCCCTCCGGGGCCGTACTCCGCCTCGTAGGCGGCCTGCGCCTCCTGGCCGGTGAGGATCTGGATCACGTTGACCTCGACCGTGTGGCTCTCCACATCCAGCCCCGTGAGGAACGCGGGGTGGCGCCCGTCCTCCAGGTCCGTCGCCTCGACCGGGACGGCCGGTGGGTCGGTCACGGCCGGCGGGGCGGACGTGGACGTCGTCGTCGCCCCCGCGGCCTGCGGCTCACCGCCGCCGTCGTCGTCCGTGATGAGCACGAACGCGGTGACGACGGCGAGCACCGCCACGAGCGCTGCGAGGCCGAGCAGCAGCGCCCGACGCCTGTCACTGTCCACGATGCTCCCCCAGCTGGAGACGGGTTACGAGTGCGGGTCCTTGGCGGGCCGGAACGCCCAGGCGAGCGCCAGGCCGTAGACCACGACGACGAACGCCACGGCGACCAGGATGCCCGACCACCAGGCCATGTCGCTCGTCGCATCGATCGCCAGCACCACGATGGCGATCAACAGCGCTTCCGTGAGGCGCTGCTCGCTGCGGGTTCGCTCGGCGGGCCGGAACATGCGTGCCACAGTACGCCGGGCTCACGGCACGTACTGCTCAGCGATGGCGACGACCACGCCGTTCTCGACGGTCAGCCAGAACGGGAAGTACGAGAGGTAGCCCTCGTCGGGCGCCGAGCTGCCGGCGAGCCGGTCGGGGAGATCACTCAGGGCGACAGAGACGGGAGTCGGGTCGTCGCCCAGGGCCGTCACCGACGCGTCGGGGGCGATCGACAGGGTGCGCAAGTGCGGGTTGTCGTTCTTGATGTAGTAGTCGTTCGGCGGGCCGCCCGGATCGCCGGTCTCCTTCTCGTACGCGGCCCTGGCGTCCTCGCCCGTGAGGAACTGGATGACGTCCACCTCCACCGTCCGGTCCTCCACGTCCAGGGCGGTGAGGAAGGCGGGATGGCGCCCGTCCTCCAGGTCCGTCGCCTCGGCCGCCGGCTCGGTCACCGCCGGCGCGGACGTGGATGTCGATGTCGTCGTGACCGCCGCTGCCTCGGGCTCAGCCTCGTCGTCGCCCGTGGTGAGGACGATGGCGGTGATGACGCCCAGGATCGCCACCATCGCCGCGAGACCGATGAGCAGAGCGCGTCGCCATTCGATGTGCACGCTCTATCGACGATCACACCGTCCCTGAGGTTCAGTCGGAGCCCGTGAGCGCGGGAGGCGACGCCTCGGCGTGGCCGAACAGCACCTGGCCGGTGACGGGGCGGACGAGGCGGACCAGGTCGGCGACGGTGTCGACCACCAGGTCGTCGATGGTGAGCATGCCGACCAGGCGGTCGCCGGACACCAGGGGCAGCCGCCGGATGGCGTGCTCGTCGAAGATGTGGAACGCATCGCGCAGGTCGGCGTCGGGATCCATGGTGACGAGCTCGGTCGTCATGACCATGTCGACCCGGGCCTCGGGGCTGAGCCGGCGGGCCAGGGCGCGGGTCACGAGGTCGCGGTCGGTCACGATCCCCACCGGGCGGCCGTCGGGCTCGACCACCACCAGGGCGCCCACCGCCAGCAGGTCCATCAGAGCGGCGGCCTCGGTGATCGGCCGCTCTCCCGCGATGCTCGCCGGGGCCTTGCGCGTCGCTTCTATCGCATGCATGACGTCGTACCTCCTGTACGGGGAGCCACGCCCGGATCGTGGGCGCCGCGGAAGGGGCCCAGGTAGGGCAGAAGGTCCCCCTGGCTGGGGACGAGGCGCCCTGCTCGGACGCGAGCGCCGGGCGCATCCTGAGGGTGTGGGCGGCATCCCCGCCCCTCTCAGCTAGGCCAGAGGTACCGCCATGAGCCTGATCACACCGTCCGAGCCGGTCGAGGCGGTCCCGGAGGGCACGTCCCCCGCGCCCCCGCGTGACCGCAGCCGGCGCCCGCTCTCCGCCGCGCTCGTCACCGCCATCGCCGTGATCGCCGCGCTCGTCGCGGTGATCCCGTGGCCCGGCGGCGGCGACGACGCTGCCACCACCGAACCGTCCACCACCGTGACCACGGCGGTGCCGACCACCGCGCCGCCGACCACGGCCGAACCCACCACCGCCCCGCCGACGACGGCGACGCCCACGACCGCGCCGCCGGCCGTGGACACCGCCACCGCGGTGTTCCCGTCGGGCCCGGGCGCCGCCCGCTACGACGACCCCGTCGCGGCGGCCCGGGACTTCGCCACCGACTTCGTCGGGTTCACCGATCTCGTCGTCGGGCCCTTCCGGGCCGGTGACGCCCGCTCGGGCGAGGTCGTGATCCGGGCCAACCCGAACGGCCCCGCCACCACCGTCATGCTGCGCCGGCTCGGCGCCGGCGGTTCCTGGTGGGTGATCGGGGCGGCCACCGAGAACATCAGCGTCAGCTCTCCGGAGACCGGCGAGGACATCGCCAGCCCGGTGACCGTGACGGGCAGCGCCCTCGCCTGGGAGGGCTTCGTCGCCGTCGAGATCCGCCACGACGGCACCCGCGAGCCGCTGGGCACCGGGGTGGTCACCGGCGGCGGTGACGTCATGCGGCCGTTCTCCGGCGACATCGCCTTCGGCAGCCCGACCCAGCCGTACGGCGCCCTGGTCCTCGTGAGCCACAGCGGCGAGAACGGCCAGGTCGTGCAGGCCAGCGTGCAGCGCGTGGCCTTCGACCGGTAGGAGGTTGCGATGAGCAGGACGATCGTCGTCGGCGTGGACAGGTCCCCCAGCTCGGCCGCCGCGCTGCGCTGGGCCCACGCCGAGGCCCGGCGCCGCGGCGGCCGGGTGCTGGCCCTCTACGCCTGGGGCTTCGCCCGGCCCGGCCATGCCGGAGGCGAGCACACCTTCGACCCCGGCTACACCACTGCCCGGGCCTCCGCCGAGCTGGCTGCGTTCGTCGAGCAGGCGCTCGGCACCGACGCGGCCGCCGGCATCGACCAGCGGGCCTCCTACGCCTACCCGCCGACCGCGCTGCTGTCGGCCGCCGACATCGGCGACCTGCTGGTGGTGGGCACCCGCGGCGTCGGCGGCCTGCGGGGCCTGCGCCTCGGCTCGGTGAGCCGGTTCATGCTGCACCACACCCGCAAGCCGCTGGCCGTGGTCCCGCCGATCGAGCGGCCCACCACGGGCCGCATCGTCGCCGGCTTCGACGGCTCGGAGAGCGCGCGGCGGGCCCTGGCCTGGGCGGCCGAGGAGGCCCGCCTGCGGGAGGCGCGGCTCGACGTCGTGCAGGCCTGGCAGGTCCCCTACCCGGTGGCCGCGCCCATGGCCGGCTACCCGGTGGTGGCCGACGCGCTGGCGGAGACCGCCCGGGCCGGCATCGACGAGGCGCTGGCGATCCCCGGGCTCGGCGACCTGGCCGTCCCGGCCACGCCGTGCGTCGTCCAGGGGCCCGCGGGCCCGGCCATCCTCGACGCGGCCGAGGGCGCCGACCTGATCGTGCTCGGCACCCGCGGCCACGGGACCGTGGCGGGCGCGCTGCTGGGCTCGGTCACCCACCACGTCGTGCACCACGCCACGCGGCCGGTGGCCGTCGTCCCCTGATGGCGGGGACCTTCGCCCCTACTGGCGCCGCCGCCGGCGTCCTTAGCTCGAAGTAGCCGGGTCGGGGGATCCGGCGAGGAACGGAGGCGGTTCCGATGAGCGTCACAGACCTGTCCACATCCACCACCCAACCCACCACACCCTCCAACAACGGCGATGGCGGTGTCCGGCTGCGGCGCCGCACGATCGACATGGTCCTCGTCGGCTTCGGCGTCATCGCCGCCATCGTGTTCGCGGCGGCCGGCGGCCTGCTGATGTGGGGCTCGAACTTCGCCGAGGACTACGTCCACGACGAGCTGTCGTCGCAGAACATCCGGTTCTCCGACGCGGCCACCCTGCGGGAGGACGGCCGGGCCGATCTGGTCCACTTCGCCGACCAGCAGGTGACGACCGGCGCCGAGGCCGAGGCCTACGCCAGCCTGATCGCCACCCACATGCAGGGCATCGCCGGCGGCAAGACCTACTCCGAGATCGACGACCGGGGCGCCGCCCAGGCCGTCACCGACGCCCAGACCGCGGGCGCCGCACCGGAGGAGATCGCCGAGCTGCAGGCCACGGCCAACCAGCTCAAGGGCCAGCGAGACAGCCTGTTCCGGGGCGAGACCCTGCGGGGCCTGCTGCTCACCAGCTTCGCCTGGAGCCGGGTCGGTGAGATCGCGGCCATCGCCGCCTGGTTCGCCTTCGCCGCCGCCGCGGTGATGACGGCCCTGGTGATCGCCGGGATCTTCCACCTGGTGCGCCCGCACGCCAGCTGAGCCCGCCCCAGCGCGGCGGTGGTGGCCGGGTCCCCCTGGGCCCGGCCACCGTCCGCGCGTAGGGCCGAAGGCCCCGCCGTTGTCCCCTACCCGCCGGGGCCACCGCGGCGTCCACTGGAGGTGGCGAGGAGGTCCACCATGGGCGAGCTCAACGGCAAGGTAGCGATCGTCACCGGCGCTGCTGCCGGGATCGGACGGGCCGCCGCGTGCGCGCTGGCGGCCGAGGGGGCGGCGGTCGTGGTGGCCGATCGGGACACTGAGCGGGGCGAGGCGGTGGCGCAGGAGATACGGGACAAGGGCGGCACCGCGCTCTTCGTCGAGACCGACGTGACCGACGACGCCCAGGTGGCCGCACTGGTCGAGCGCACCGTGCGCGAGCTGGGCGGACTGGACCTCGCGTTCAACAACGCGGGCATCGAGGGCGTGCCCGCGCCCACCCACGAGTGCACGCCGGAGAACTGGGCGCGGACGCTGGCCGTGAACCTCACCGGCGTGTGGTCGTGCATGCGCCACGAGGTCCCGCCCATGCTGGCGCGGGGTGGCGGCGCCATCGTCAACTGTGCGTCGGTGGCCGGGCTCGTGGGCTTCGCCACCAGCCCGGCGTACGTGGCGTCCAAGCACGGCGTGGTCGGGCTGACCCGGTCGGCCGCGCTCGAGTACGCCGAGCAGGGCATCAGGGTCAACGCGGTGTGCCCGGGGGTGATCGACACCGAGATGGTGGCCCGCTTCACCGGGCGCGTCCCCGAGGCCGAGTCCGCCGTCACGGCCATGGAGCCGGTGGGCCGGATGGGCCGGCCGGACGAGATCGCCGACGCCGTGGTGTGGCTGTGCTCGCCCCGGGCGAGCTTCGTCACCGGCCAGGCCATCGCCGTCGACGGCGGGCTCGTCGCCCGCTGAGCCAGGGAGGCCGACATGAGCCATCACGAGACGATCGAGGAGCTGCGGGCGCCGACCGCCCAGCTGCGGGCGATGATCCCCGGGGCGTGGGGGGCGTTCACCGAGCTGCACGGCGCGGCCATGGCCGAGGGGGCGGTCCCCACCCGGCTGAAGGAGGCGACGGCGCTGGCGATCGCCGTGGTGAAGCAGTGCGACGGGTGCATCGCCTACCACGCCCGGGCCGCGGCGCGGGCCGGGGCGTCGCTGGACGAGGTGGCCGAGATGCTGGCGGTGGCCCTGCTCATGGACGGCGGCACCGCCAGCGTCTACGGGCCGCGGGCCTGGGACGCCTTCATCGAGTTCGCGGGCGAGACCGCCGAAGTGGCGGCCCGGTAGCCCGCGCCGGCGCAGCGCCGGTCGTCCTTACCTCCGAGGCGACCGGCGCCGCCTACCGCGCTACGCGGCCGACAGGCCGTAGCTCCCGGTGAGCGGGCCAGCATGTGACCTTCGGCCCTGTCGCCGCGGGACCTCCCGGCCGAGCATGGCCGCATGGCGACACCGCTCGACGTCCTGGTCATCGAGAGCCGGCCCGGCGCCGCAGCTGCGGCCGCCCGGGCCCTGGAGGCCGCCGGCCACACGACCACGAGGTGCCACCCCGACGGGGCCGGCGCCGCGTTCGGCTGCCGGGCGATGCTCGACCCGGGCGACTGCCCGCTGGACGACCGGCCCGACGTGGCCCTGCTGGTGCGGGACGGCGAGGCCGAGCCCGGGATGTACGAGCAGGGGGCGAGCTGCGCGCTGCGTGACGGCATCCCCCTGGTCGAGGCGGGCACGCCCAGCGTCCCCGACCCGTACGAGCCGTGGCTGGCCGGCCGGGTCGACGGCGACGGCCGGGACATCGTGGCGGCGTGCGAGGCTGCCCGGACCGCTGCGTTGGGGGCGCTCCGGAGGCGCATTCTCACGCTCGTGCGCCCCAGCCTCGCCGCCGCCCACATCTCCATGGCCGGCGTGACCTGCCGGATCGAGCCGCGGGGCCTGGGCCTGCGCGTCGCGTTCGACATCTTCGGGCCGGTGCCACCGGGGCTGCGCCAGGCGCTGGCCGTGCGCACGCTCGATGCGGTGCGCGGCGGCCACCGGCCCTACGAGCACGTGTCGGTGTCGGTCACCGAGGTCGGCTGAGCACCGGCACCGGGGCGATCGCGGCCAGGGCCCGCATCAGGGCCTCGCCTGGCCCGTCGCCGGTGTCGAGGTCGAGCGCGCCCGGCCAGGGATCCTCGACCTCGGCGAGCCGGGCCGCGATCGCGGGCGTGGCGTCGGAGGCGTCGCCCCCGGCGGCCAGGCGCAGGCGGATGCGGCGCTCCGCCTGCCCGGCATCGGTGCGGCAGCGGATCTCGACGAGGCCGGCGCAGCGCCGGGCCGCCAACTCGCGGGCCCGGGCCCGCCACGGCGCCGCGGTCCACGACGCGTCCAGCACAACCGACTCGCCCAGGCCGAGGGCCACGCCCGCCCGGGCCAGCATCTCGCCGTAGGTGGCCGCGGTCGCCTCCGGCCGGTAGAGGCCCTCGCCGAAGGCGGCGGGGGCCGGTTGGGCGGGCCGCAGCCCCGCCAGCTCCTTGCGCAGCTCATCGCTGCGCAGCACGGTCGCCCCGAGGGCGTCGCCCAGCCCGGTGGCCAGGGTCGACTTGCCCGTGCCGGGCAGGCCGCCGACCAGCACCAGGCGGACCGCGCCCGCCTCCAGGTGGCGGCGGGCCATCCCCAGCAGCGCCCGCGCGCTGGCCCCTCCGCCCCCGCCCTGCCCGGCGCGGATGGCGCTCACCTTGGCCCGGACCTGCGCCCGGTAGGCCACGTGGTGGTGTCCCAGCGAGGCCGGCCAGGTGTCGTGGGCGTGCTCGCGGTAGGCGGCCAGGAAGTGCTCGGCCAGGTCGGGCCGGCCCAGGTGCTCCAGGTCCATGGCCAGGAAGGCCACGTCGGCCAGGCCGTCGCCCAGGCGGAGCCCGTCGTCGAACTCGATGCAGTCGAGCGCCCGGGGACCGTCCGGCAAGCAGAAGATGTCGTCCGCCAGCAGGTCGCCGTGCCCGTCCAGCGCCCGGCCCTCGCGGATGCGGCGGGCGAACAGCTGGCCGCGGCCCTCCAGGTACCGGGCCGCCAGGGCGTCCACCTCCAGCACGGCGTCGCGGTCGACGATGCCGTCGCCCTCGGCCAGCAGGGATGCGGTGTTGGCCGCCCACCGCCCGGCCAGGGCATCACGGCCCGCGGCCCGGTCGGCCGCGGGGCTGCGCTCAGCCCGGGCGTGGAAGGCCGCCACCAGGCGGGCCAGGCGGACCAGATCGTCCCCCACGTCGGCCCCCGACGCCACCAGCGTCGACAGCCGCCGGTCGTCCGGCATCCGCCGCATCACCACCAGGTGGTCGCACACCGCGTGGTCGGGCCCCGCGACCTCGGCCACGCCCAGGTATACGTCGGGCGCCAGCCGCCGGTTGAGCTCGACCTCGCGCCGGCACGCCGCGGCCCGCGCCTCGGCGCTGGTGAAGTCGAGGAACCCGAGGTCCACCGGCTTCTTCAGCTTGTAGGCCCGGTCCCCGACGAAGAAGACGACGGCCGAGTGCGTCTCCGCCACCGCGGCTGGCGCTGCCGCTGGCTCCATGCCCGCATCGTCCGGCACGGCGGCCGAGGCCGACAGGGCCGAACGGCCCATCACTCGTCGCTGTCAGGTGGCGACGGCGCCCAGGCCCAGCGCCCCGACGGTCAGCACCACCAGGGTCAGCAGCAGGGGCCAGACCCAGCGCAGGTACTTGCCGTAGGGCACCCGGGCGATGGCGAGGCCGCCCATGACCACCGCCGAGGTGGGGGTGACCAGGTTCAGCAGGCCCGAGGCGGACTGGTAGGCGGTGACCACCAGGCTCTTGCTGGCGCCGGTGATGTCGGCCAGCGGGGCCATGATCGGCATCGCCACCGTGGCCAGGCCCGACGACGACGGGATGAGGAACGACAGCGGCAGGAACAGGAGGTACATCACGATGGCGAACGCCGCCTCGCCCACGTCGCCCAGGGCCGACTCCGCCCAGTGCAGGACCGTGTCGGTGATCTCGCCGTTGTTCATGATCACCGTGATGCCGCGGGCGATGCCGATGATCAGCGCCACGCCCACCAGGTCCCGGGCCCCCTCCACGAACGTGTTCGTGAGGTCGGTCTCGCTCATCCTGCCGACCAGCCCGATGATGATGGCGAAGGCCAGGAACGACGCCGTCATCTCCGGGAACCACCACCACAGGGTGGGCAGCCCGATGCCGAGGTCCTCCCAGGGGACCACGCCGTACACCATCACCGCGAAGGCCAGCGCGAACAGGGTCAGGACGACCTTGTGCGTGCCGGTCAGCACCACGGTGCCGGTCGACTCGTCCAGCGTGGCCGCGAAGTGGGCCTCGTTGGCCTCCTTCATGTCGTAGACGACCGATGTGGACGGGTCGGTCCTCACCCTCTCCGCGTAGCGCGAGACGAACCAGATGCCGGCCACCAGTCCCACCACCAGGATGACGATCCGCAGGAACAGGCCGTCGGTCAGGGGTATGCCGGCGAACCCGGAGGCGATGCCGGTGGCGAACGGGTTGACCGTCGATCCGAGCGTGCCGATGCCGCAGCCCAGCAGGATCACCAGCGCGCCCGTGAAGGCGTCGTAGCCCGCGGCGATCATCACCGTGATGATGAGCACGTAGAAGGCCAGGCTCTCCTCGGCCATGCCGTAGGACGTGCCGCCCAGCGCGAAGACGATCATCAGGATGGGGATGAGCAGCCGTTCCCGGCCGCGGAGCTTCTCCACCAGGCGCTGGATGCCGGTCTGGATCGCACCGGTCTTCATGGTCACGCCCAGGAACCCGCCGATGACCAGGATGAACAGCGCCACGTCGATCGCGCCGAACAGCTCGCCGGAGTTGTAGACAGAGATGCTGCCGTCCGCGCCGGTGATGCCGTACATGCCGTTGACGGGTGCCATCAGCGAGTCGATGACGATGCGCGCGGGCTGGGCATCGACCGCGTGATAGGTACCCGGGATGGGCGAGCCGTCCTGGTAGTCGTAGCTGCCCGCGGGGATGAGCCACGTCGCGATCGCGGTGAGCAC
>DATBGF010000391.1:0-3065 GCA_036558145.1 Acidimicrobiales bacterium | reverse complement strand
CGGCGCCTCGTCGCGCTCGGCGACGTCGGTGTCGCCGGCCACCGCCCGGAGGGTGCGGGTGACCAGGTCGGCCGCCTCGACGTCGTAGTCGGTGGTGCGGGTCATCGCAGGATGTCCTTTCGTACCTTGGCGAGGCCCCGGTGGATCAACGACTTCACGGTGCCGGGGCGGCACTCGAGCAGCCGTGCGATCTCCGCCTCGGACAGGTCCTCGTAGAACCGCAGGACGAGCGCCATGCGCTGGCGCTCGGGCAGGACGCGCAACAGCGCCCAGGTCTCGTCGAGCTCGGGCTGGCCGGCCGAGAGCGGCAGCGTGCGCCCGAGCCGGGCGGCCTTGTCCCGGTCCCGGCCGGCCTGGCGCCCGGTCCGGTGGGCCTGGTTGACCACGGCGCGGCGCACGTAGGCCTCGGGCTGCTCCAGCGTGGCCCAGCGCCCCGAGCAGCTCACGAACGCGTCGTGGACCACGTCCTCGGCCACTTCCGGCGACCCGGTCAACAGGTGCGCCAGGCGCACCATGGCGGGGCGCAGTCGCCGGTAGCCGTCCTCGACGGACTCTGGTCGGTCCGTCACGTCCCTGACCCCTGTCTCATACACGGCTCAAAGAGCCCCGGGACCCCCGCCAGGTTGCACCCCTGTTCCCAGGGAACGTCAGCCGTCCACCACCGCGAGGCCATGGTCCGCCCGGTTGAGCTCGTCGGGGCCGGCCTCGGCCGCCACGACGATGTCCTCCAGCCGCAGGCCGAAGCGGCCGGGCACGTAGATCCCCGGCTCCACCGAGAAGGCGTGGCCCGGGACCAGGGGCGTGGTGTTGCCGGCCACGATGTAGGGGTCCTCGTGCTCCTCCACCCCGATGCCGTGGCCGGTGCGGTGGATGAAGCGGTCGCCGTAGCCCGCGCCGGCGATGACCCGCCGGGCCACCTCGTCGACCTCCTCGCACGGGGTGCCGACCACGGCCGCGGCCACCGCCGCCCGCTGGGCCTGGTGGAGGACGGCGTAGGCCTCGGCCACCTCGGAGGGCGGCTCGCCGACATGGACGCACCGGGTGATGTCACTGCAGTACCCGACGCCCTCGGCGTCGAGCATGGTCCCGCCGAAGTCGCAGAGCACCACGTCGCCCGGCCCGATGACCCGCCCGCCGGCCTCGTGGTGGGGGCTGGCGGCGTTCGGCCCGGTGGCCACGATGGCGAAGTTGGTGTGCTGGTGGCCCTCGTCCACGATGCGCCGGGACAGCTCGGCGGACAGGTCGGCCTCGGTCCGGCCCACCAGCGGGATGTCGCCGGCCTGGAGGTCGGCGGCGATGCGGTCCACCGCCTCGGCCGCGGCCCGCAGGGCGGCCACCTCGGCCGCGTCCTTCACCACCCGCAGCGGCCCGGTGACCGCCGTCGCCCTTACGAACGCCGCGCCCGGCAGGGCGGCCTGGAGGTCGAGCACGAACCGCGCCCACGTGTGGTCGCCCACGGCCACCCGGCCGCCCGCGCCCACCAGGCCGGCCACGATGGCGATCGGGTCGTCGAGCTCGTCCCACGGCCGCAGCCCGAACACCTCGGCCCGCTCGGTCACCCTCGGCGCCTCCAGCCGGGGCACCACCAGGGTGGCGTCGCCGTCCCGGGGCAGGACCAGCATGGTCAGCCGCTCCAGCGGCATGGCCGTGTAGCCGGTCACGTAGGGCAGGTCGGGCCCCACCGACAGCAGCAGGACGTCCACACCCACCTCGTCCATGCGGGCGCGGGCCCGCTGCACACGCTCGGCCAGCATGGAGCGGAGTGTAGGAGTGCTTCAGCCCTGCGGCGGGATCTCTCCCGTCAGGGCGACCTCGACGGTCGCGACCGGGCTCCCGTCCGCGGCCAGCATCGTGACCGTGACGCCGGCCCGGCCTCGGGCGACGGCGAAGACCGCGTAGCGCAGGCCTGCGGGCTCGGACGGGATCAGCGGCCGCACCTCGACCGGCGCGAGGGTGGGATCGTCGGTGGTGAGCGTGGCCACGGACTGGTCGAAGAGGCCGAGAACGAGGCTGACGTCGCCGTCGCGGGCCACCGGGTTCAGATAGCTCACCGGGTAGGTCGGGGTGGTCGAGTTCCCGCAGCCCCCTTGAGCCGCCTCGTCCTCCACCACGAACGACCAGCAGTTCTGGTCGTCCTCCTTGCTCATCTCGGCCTGACGCAGGCCCCGCGCCAACTCGATGGCCCAGGCCGGGTGCACACCGGGCTCGGAGCGGGCCACGACCCGGGCCTCCTCGCCGAAGGCGTCCGGGAAGGGCCAGGGCGGGACGACCGAGTCGATGACCTGGGCCACCTCCTCGTCGGAGACGCCCGTGGCGTCCACCATGGCCACCAGGTCCGGGGCCGGTCGCCACAGCACGAGCGTGTGGTGGGAGCCCACGGGTGTCCAACGCCAGCCCGCGTTCGTGGCCGTGGCCAGCGACAGCGGCGTCACGTTGCGCAGCATCAGGCCCAGCTGGTTGACGGGCGGAAGGGGGCCGGCCGCCGTCGTCACCTCCAGCGAGCGGTCGCCGTTCGTGTAGCGGACGCCCGCGGTGGGTGCGACCCCCGGCACCCACTCGAGCGGCACGGGGTAGGCGTTCCAGGCGAGCGGGACCGGGACCGCGCTCTGGAGCGTGGCGCCCGCCTGCAGGTCGGACACGACCGCCTGCGCGTCGGCGAGCCCGGCGTCGCCCCGGAACACGGCGACCGCTCCCCGCTCGCCGCCGGTGGCGAGCGAGACGGCGTGGCGGTCCTCGCCGCCGCCGAACACCGCCGTCAGCCGCCGGGCCAGCGTGTCGAGCTGCTCGCGGGTGACCTTCTCCCCGGGGGCGGCGGTGGCCGTGGCCGCCAGGATGCCGGGGGTGTCCTCGTCCTGGTCGAGCAGGTGGCCGTCCGGGTACATGGCCGCCGCCTCGAGCCGCAGGCCGCCCAGGTCGACCTCGTCGAACCGCTCGGCGGCCGACAGGCCCTCGGGCACGGACCCGGGGATCAGCGGCGGGGGGGCGTCGTAGGACGTGGTCGCGTCGGGCTCCTCGCCCCCGCGGGCGTCCAGGGCGAGGGGCACGCCGAGGGCGACCACCGCGAC
>DATBGF010000390.1:0-5575 GCA_036558145.1 Acidimicrobiales bacterium | reverse complement strand
GTGTCCCTCCTCGCCTGGCAGCACCCGTGGATCGCCGCCGCCATCGCCCTCGTCCTGCTGGTGGCCGGCGCCAGCCTGGCGGTGTTCCTCGTGCGCCGGCTGCGCCGCGGCCTGACGCGGCTGCAGGGTGGACCGGTCCGGCCGCCCGACGCCCGGTCGCCATGACCCGCACCTGAAAGGTTCCACACGATGATCGACGTCCCCGCTGGGCAGCTGTACCTGGGCGAGCAGCTCGACGCGTCGTCCCGCAAGCGCGACGGCACGGCCGTGCTGCTCGAAGCGGCCGACCTGACGACCCACGGCGTGGTGGTCGGCATGACCGGGTCCGGCAAGACCGGGCTCGGGGTCGTGCTGGTGGAGGAGGCGCTGCTGGCCGGCGTGCCCACGCTGGTGCTCGATCCCAAGGGCGACCTCGGCAATCTGCTGCTCACGTTCCCCGACCTGCGGCCCGAGGACTTCGCTCCGTGGGTCGAGGGCGCCGACCCGGCGGCGGTGGCCAAGGAGTGGGCCGAGGGGCTGTCCGGGTGGGGGCTCGGGCCCGAGCGGATCGCCGAGCTGAAGGATGCGGCCGAGTTCACGATCTACACGCCGGGCTCGACCGCCGGGGTGCCGCTGAACCTCGTCGGCGGGCTGTCCCGCCCGCGGGAAGGAGCCGACGCCGAGGCGGTGGCCGACGAGATCGAGGGGTTCGTGTCCGGCCTGCTCACGATGGTCGGCATCGAGTCCGACCCGCTGGCGGGCCGCGAGCACATCCTCCTGTCCAACCTGATCGACAACGCCTGGGCGGCCGGGCAGGACCTCGACCTGCCGACGCTGGTCACCCGTGTGCAGGACCCGCCGCTGCGCAAGCTCGGCGTCTTCGATCTCGAGGCGTTCTACCCGGCCGCGGACCGCACCAAGCTGGCCATGACGCTGAACGGCCTGCTGGCCTCCCGGGCGTTCGCGGCCTGGGCCGAGGGGCCCGACCTCGACATGGACCGCCTGCTGCGCTCGGCCGGGGGCGACAAGCCGGCGTGCGCGATCGTCACGCTGGCGCACCTGTCCGACGAGGAGCGCCAGTTCGTGGTCTCGCTCCTGCTCGGGCGGCTCATCACCTGGATGCGGCGCCAGCCCGGGACCGACCGGCTGCGGGTGCTCGTCTACTTCGACGAGGTGGTGGGGTTCGTGCCCCCGACGGCGGCGCCGCCGGCCAAGAAGCCGATCCTGACGCTGCTCAAGCAGGCCCGGGCCTTCGGGGTCGGGCTCGTGCTCGCCACCCAGAACCCGGTCGACGTGGACTACAAGGGCCTGTCGAACGCCGGGACCTGGATGATCGGCCGGCTCCAGACCACCCAGGACCGGGCGCGCCTGCTGGACGGCCTGTCGTCCGCGGGCGGGGGCGTCGACGTGGCGGCGGTGGGGGACACGATCGGCGGGCTCGGCAAGCGGGAGTTCCTGATGCGGTCGCCGGGGGCCGCGGCGCCGGCCCTGTTCACCACGCGGTGGGCGATGTCGTACCTCCGGGGCCCGCTGACCCGTGAGCAGATCGCGACGCTCATGGCCGGGCGCCGGTCCGCCGTGGAGGCCGAGGCCGCGCCTTTGTCGACCGCCATGGCGCCGTCCGGGGCGCCCCCGGCGGACGACACCGCAGGCGACACGGTGGCGGCCCCGCCGGCCGTGGCCGATGGTGTCCCGGTGCGCTGGCTCGATCCCGCCGCCCCGTGGGCGGCCCAGGTCGGCGCCGTCGCGGGCGGGACGCGCCTGGCCCCGGCGTTGGTGACCCGGGTGGCGCTGCTCTACGACGACGAGAAGCTCGACGTCCGGGACACCGAGGAGTGGGAGGCGGTGCTGTTCCCGCTCGGCGCGACCGTGGACGCCGCGGCCGCCATCGCCGTCGACCACGACGACCGGGACCTGCGCACCGAGCCGCCCGCGGGCGCCTCCTACGTCCTCACCGACGCACCGCTCGACCGGGCCGCGTACTTCGGCGGGGCGGAGAAGGCGCTCGTCGACCACCTCTACCGCAGCCGGACCCACCAGGTGCTGCGCAACCGCGAGCTCAAGCTGGCCGCCCGAGCGGGGGAGACCCCGGACCAGTTCGCCGCCCGCTGCCGCGCCGCCGCCGATCAGGGCGCGGACGACGCCCAGGCGGCGCTGCGGCACCGCTACGACGCCCGCATCGCCAAAGCCCAGGACGCGGTCGGAGCGGCCCGGGACCGCGTGACGGAGGCCGAGGCCGCCCAGTCCACCCGTCGCACCGGCGAGCTGGCCTCGGGCGCCGGTTCCCTGCTGGGCGCCATGCTCGGTGGCCGCCGCAGCGCCCGCACGATCGCCCGGGACCTCGGCCGGGCCATGACCGGGCACGGCCGCAGCGATCAGGCCGCCCAGCGCGTCCGCACCGCCGAGAACCGCGCCCAGGACCGCCAGGAGGCCCTCGCCGACCTCGAAGCGGACCTCGCCCAGGAGCTCACGGCCATCGACGACGAGTGGTCCGCCAAGGCCACTGCCGTCGAGACCGTCGACGTGCCCCTGGAGAAGACCGACATCCGGGTCACGGCCCGCTTCCTGGTCTGGATCCCGACCGCCTGATCCGGCTCGGCTCGATCTGACCGTCCCGGTTCCGCACCGCTACTGTGCGGCCATGGCTACGGTTGGTAGTCGTCCGGGCCGCGCTGGGGAGCTGCGGGCCCGGCTCCGGGGGGTCCGGGGATCGCTCCGGCTCCAGGGCGTGCCGCGCCGCCCGGCGGAGGTGTTCCCGTCCCTGGTGGCGCTCGGCCAGCTCCGCGCCCTCGGCTGGCAGGAGAGCCTGCGCACCGGGCGCCCGGTCGGTGCCGACGGTCGCCCCCGTCCCTGGATGCCCTACGCCGCGGTCACCGTGCTCGCCGGGCTCGTCGGCCCCGAGACCCGGGTGTTCGAGTACGGCTCCGGTCACTCGACCGTCTGGCTGGCGGCGCGGTCCCACCACGTCCACACGGTCGAGCACGACCCCGACTGGTTCCGGCGGACGCTCGACATGCTCGGGCCCGACGCCGCCGGTGCCGACGTCCGCCTGGTCCCCACGGCCGGCGACCGGTTCGACGCCCCACCCGGCGACGCCTACGTCGAGGCGCCCACGACGGCCGGCGGCGACCGGTGCTACGACGTCGTGGTCATCGACGGCATGGCCCGGCGGGCCTGCGCCGCGGCCGTGGGCCAAGTGCTGGCGCCGGGAGGCGTCGTCGTGCTCGACGACACCCAGCGCAGCGCGTACCAACCGGCGCGCGAGGCCCTCCGGGCCGCGGGGCTGACCGAGCTGGCGGTGTCCGGGCCCAAGCCCACGACCACGGCCACCACGACGACCAGCTTCTTCGTCCGCGGGCGCTGATCCCCCGACCTAGAGCGGGATCACTCCGTGCAAGGTCGCGCCGCCGGGTCCCTGGACGAACACGTCCGTGCGCTCGCTCCGCGAGGACGCCGCAGGCCCGGACTGAGCCGGCCGGCCCAGGGGCGCCCAGGGAGTCCAGAACCCGACCCAGCTGCGGTACCAGACCTGGCCGTCGGGGCTGGTCGCCGTCACGTCGAGCAGGCCGTTGGCCGGTGCGGCGATGCCGGTGCCTCCATCGGTGGTGCCGCCGAGCGGGTTCCAGCCGTACCACCCGACCCCGTCCTCGAACGGCAGGTGCCACACCCCGCGGCCGGGCCCCGAGGCGGTGACATCCAGCCGGCCGGGGCCCCAGGAGGCCACCGAGGGTGCCTCGTTCAGCTGGCCGCCGAGGCTCTCCCAGTCCGACCAGCTGCCCCCGAACCACTTGTGCCAGAGCGCGCCGTCGAGCCCGACCACGAACACGTCGAGGCGGCCGGGCGCCCACGCGGCCGCCGCCGGCGCGTGGGTCGTGAGGCCACCCAGGCTCTCCCAGCCCGACCAGCCCCCGTCGAACCACTTGTGCCAGAGCGCGCCGTCGGTGCCCGGCACGAACACGTCGAGGCGGCCGGGCCCCCACGTGGCCGTGGCCGGGCCGGCGATGGCGATCCCGCCGAGGCTCTCCCAGCCCGACCACGCTGCGGTCGTGGCGTTGGCCGGCACGCCGTCGGCCCACGCGTGCCACACGCCTGCGTCGGCGCCCTCGACGGCCACGTCCATGCGCTCGGGCCCCCAGGACGCCGAGGCGGGCCGGGCGGGCGTGATCCCACCCAGGCTCTCGGTGAGGATGGACGTGGTGGCCGGGGTCGGGGCGCTGACCGCGAACGACGTCCCGATGACCCCGCCTGTCGCTCCGACGGCTTCGGCCGCGAACACGGTGTCACCGGTCGTCAGGGAGGCGTTGAGCGAGGTCTCGAACCCGCTGCGGGTCGCGGTGGCGACCTCGTGCAGCGAGCTCAGGCTGCGCCCGGCCAGGAGCCTCCAGCTCGCGACCTCCGTCGCGCCGTTCCAGCTCATCCACGCGGTCGCGGCGTCGGTCGCCGTCCGCTGCACGGCCAGGGCCGGGGGCTCGGCCGGGGTGGCGTGCCAGACCTCGCGGTAGGTCCGATAGGTGAAGACCGTCGGATCGGCATAGTCGGTCTCGAAGACGGGGGTCTGGCCCTGGTATTCGGTGGCCGTCCCGGTCGTGCCGAAGCTGATCATCGTGTTGCCATTGGGCATCTCCGTGTTGTTGCCGACGATCGGCGTGAACAGATCGGGCACGTGACGCCGCTCCTCGACCAGGGTGGCGGTCATGGCGGACTCGTCGAGCTGCCAGCGCGCGCCCCGGGAGTAGGTGGGCTGCAACGTGACGCGGTTGTCGAACACCGACAGCGTGCCGTCGGTCCGGCGGCGTGCATCGTGGGGCCAGTTCGGACCGGGGTCGTTGGGGAACGTGAAGCTGCTGCGCTTGCCCCCGAAGCGCCACATGACCGCGCCCGTCGTCCGGTTCACCTTGGTCACGCTCGATGTGTGGCGGGCGGAGAGCAGGAGGTTGCCGTCGTCGTCGAGCTCCATCGAGTTGATGTGCATGTAGTCGACCGGCTGGCCCGCCAGGCCCACGAACGTGTCGCTCACCGGGATGTTGCCCGGCGCCAGGCTGTGCCACTCGAACAGGACGGCGCGCGTCGCCAGGTCGATCTCCTGCACCACGCCTTCGACCACCACGGCGTCGGCGCTGCCGCCCAACGGGCTCAGGTCCTGTTGGATCGGTGCGTAGATCACGACGTAGGCCGTGCCCCGGTCCGTGATGATGACATCGTGGACGTCGGCCAGGTAGCCGTTGCCGGCGCTGATGCGGGCCACCTCGCGGTACGTGTCGTCCACCACGACCCAGTCGGCGACGTCTTGGCCCACGCTCTCGAACCAGACAAGGGCGTCACGGCCGAACCACGAGATCTTCTGCAGGTTGGCCGTGAACTCGTTCACGCCGGGATGGAACCAGACGACCTCGCCCGCATCGTCGTGGAGCATCAGCCCGCGGTCGGTCTGTGCCGCGGAGAACAGGGGCGCGGTGAGCAGCAATCCGTCCCCCCGTCCGGCACTGGCGTTCAGGACCTGGATGCGAGGCGGACGGAGGTCGGGCCGGGTCACGTAGATCGGCGGATCCGTGGGCGCCGCGGCGAGCGCGGCATCCGTGGCCGCCGCCCGTGCTCC
>DATBGF010000389.1:0-7428 GCA_036558145.1 Acidimicrobiales bacterium | reverse complement strand
GGGGTAGGGCTCGTGGCCCGCGATCGACCCGATCATGACGACGTGGCCGTCGCCGCTGGCCTCCAGCGCCGGGAGCAGGCCCCGGATCATGCGCATCGTGCCGAGCACGTTGGTGTCGTACATGGCCTGCCACTGCTCCTCGTCCGCCTCGGCGACCGTGGACCAGCCGAGGGCCCCGCCGGCGTTGTTCACCAGGAGCCGGCAGGCGGGGACGGTGGCCACGAAGGCGTCGACCGACGCCGGGTCGGTGACGTCGAGCACCCGGCCCCGGCCTCCGATCTCTGCGGCCAGTGCCTCGATGCGATCGGCCCGGCGGGCGCCCACGACCACCTCCCAGCCGTCGCCGGCCAGGGCCCGGGCCGTGGCCGCGCCGATGCCGGAGCTGGCCCCGGTGACCACCGCGACCGGGCGTGCCGTAGCGTCGTCCATGGCGGTCACCGTACTGAGAGCGCCGGGGGAATGATGGTGCTGGGGCAGGTGAGGCTGCTGGTAGGTTTGTGGCCATTGTGACGACGCGTCAGAGCTCCTCGCGGTCCTCGTCGCGGTCCTCCAGCCGCGGCCGTGCCGCCCCGGCGCGCAAGAAGACGACCCGCAAGGACACGATCGTCCGCAAGCCGGTCAAGCCCTCGCTGACCTCCCGGGCGGCCAAGGCCTCGTCCCGGGTCCTGCTCCGCCACGCCGACGAGCTGGTCGGCCTGCTGCTCGTGGCCCTGGGGGTCGTGTCCGCCCTGGGCATCTACGCAGCGGGCGGGGGACCGGCCGGGCGCGGCCTGGCCGACGGCGCCGCGGTGGTCCTCGGGGTGCTGCGCTACGTCCTGCCCGCCGCCCTGGTGGTGGGAGGCGGCATGCTGATCCTGGTCCGCCCACCGGCGCCGAGCGAGGACGGCGACGGGGCCGAGACGACCTCGATCGCCGCCCACATCGGCGTCGGCACCGCGCTGCTCCTGGTGGCCACGGCGGGCCTGGCCCACCTCATCGGCGGCAACCCGGACTTCTACGGTCCGACCAGCGACGAGCTGCGCGAGGCGGGCGGCTGGCTCGGCGCCGGCGTCGGCCGGCCGCTGCAGAGCGCGCTGGGCACCGCGGGGTCCGCCGCCGTGCTGATCCTGCTGGCGGTCGCCGGCCTGGTCGTGCTCACCCGCACCCCGCTGCGCGACGCCGCCGACCGCACGATGAAGGGCGTCAAGCCCCTCACCACCGGGGCCAACCGGCGCCTCTCCACGCTGTTCCGCCTGCCCTACGAGGAGGACACGACGGCCACCGGCACCGAGGTGCTGGAGCCGCCGCCCGAGGAGCCGAACGACGACACCCTGGTCGAGCCGCCCGAGGACCCGAAGGCCAAGCGGAGCCGGCGCAAGAAGCCGAAGTTCGTCATCCCCGAGGACGACGCCGTCTCCTCCGAGCAGCTCCAGATCGCGCTCGGCCCCGCGGCCAAGGGGTCGCCCTGGAAGCTGCCACAGGTGACGCTGCTGGACCGGGCCGGCGCCCAGCAGGTCGACCGCCGCTCGATCGAGGAGACCGGCCGCACGCTGGAGAAGGCGCTCGCCGAGCACGGGGTCGAGACCCGCCTGGTGGGCATGGTCGTCGGCCCCACGGTCACCCGCTACGAGCTGGAGCTGGGCCCCGGGGTCAAGGTCAACCGGGTCACAAGCCTGCACAAGGACATCGCGTACAACATGGCCACGCCGGACGTGCGCATCCTGGCGCCCATCCCCGGCAAGCAGGCCATCGGCATCGAGGTGCCCAACGCCCGCCGCCAGATCGTGTCGCTGGGCGACATCCTCGTCAGCGAGGAGGCCCGGCGCGCCAGCCACCCGCTGGAGGTGGCGGTCGGCCGCGACATCAACGGCCGGGCCATCATGATGAACCTGGCCTCGCTGCCCCACGTGCTCATCGCCGGCACGACGGGCGCAGGCAAGTCGAGCTGCCTCAACTCGATCATCACGTCGATCCTCATGCGGTCGACCCCCGACCAGGTGCGCCTGATCCTCGTCGACCCCAAGCGGGTCGAGATGGGCCAGTACGACCGGCTGCCCCACCTGCTCACCCAGGTCGTCACCAACCCCAAGAAGGCGGCCAACGCCCTGGCGTGGGCGGTCAAGGAGATGGAGCGCCGCTACGACCTGCTGGCCGAGGTGGGCTTCCGCGACATCACCGGCTACAACGCCGCGGTCGCCCGGGGCGACCTCGACGGTGACGGCTACGGCACGGTCAAGGGCGGCTACGTCGACGAGGACGGCGACGGCCAGGGCGACGCCGAGGAGTCCGGCCGCCAGTACCCGCGCCTGCCCTTCATCCTCGTGGTGATCGACGAGCTGTCGGACCTCATGATGGTGGCCGCCCGCGACGTGGAGGAGTCGATCGCCCGGCTGGCCCAGATGGCCCGGGCCGTGGGCATCCACCTCGTCATCGCCACCCAGCGGCCGTCGGTCAACGTGATCACCGGCCTCATCAAGGCCAACGTGCCCGCCCGCATCGCCTTCGCGGTCTCGTCGGTGACCGACAGCCGGGTCATCCTCGACCAGGGCGGCGCCGAGCGCCTGATCGGCAAGGGCGACATGCTCGTCCTCGACGGCGGCTCGTCGGTGGCGCGCCGCATCCAGGGCGCCTGGGTCACCGAGGACGAGGTCCGCAAGGTGGCCTCGGTGTGGAAGCGCCAGGCCCCCGACGTCACCTTCGACGAGTCCGTGCAGGGCAGCGAGGACGGCATGGGCGGGCCGTCGGGCTCCGGCGGCGGGGGCGACGATGACGACGACCTGCTGTGGCAGGCCATGGAGCTGGTGGTGCGCAGCCAGCTCGGGTCCACGTCGATGCTCCAGCGCAAGCTGCGGGTCGGCTTCGCCCGTGCCGGGCGGCTCATGGACCTGCTCGAGCAGCGGGGCGTCGTGGGCCCGTCCGAGGGGTCCAAGGCCCGCGCCGTCCTCATGACGGTGGACGAGCTCGAAGAGCTCGTCGAGGGGCGCGGCTAGCACCCTTCCCGGCACCGCTGGGAAACCGGGGAAAGGTGTACCGGAACCCCCCTCCGGTGCGCGTAGGTTGGCGCGCATGGAAATGACGGCCGACTCCCCCCAGCCCGAAGACGCCGCGGTCGGCGTCGCCGAGCCGCCCGCCGCCCGCGCGGTCGAGGCGACCAAGGTCTACGGCTCCGGCGACACCGCCGTGGTCGCTCTCGCGGGCGTGTCCATCGAGATCCCCAAGGGCCGCTACACCGCGGTCATGGGCCCGTCCGGCTCGGGCAAGTCCACCCTCATGCACTGCATGGCGGGCCTGGACTCGCTCACCTCGGGCCAGGTCTTCATCGGCGGGCAAGATTTGGGAGCGCTCTCAGAGGACGAGCTCACCCTGCTGCGCCGCGACCGCATCGGCTTCGTGTTCCAGGCGTTCAACCTGGTCCCGACGCTCAACGCCCAGGAGAACATCGTGCTGCCCCTGTCGCTCGCCGGGCGCAAGGCCGACAAGGAGTGGCTCGACACGGTGGTGAAGACCACCGGCCTCGGCGACCGCCTGACCCACCGGCCCAGCGAGCTCTCCGGCGGCCAGCAGCAGCGCGTCGCCGTCGCCCGGGCACTGGCCAGCCGGCCCGAGATCATCTTCGCCGACGAGCCGACCGGCAACCTCGACTCCCGCGCCGGGGCCGAGATCCTCGACTTCATGCGCCGCGCCGTACGGGAGATGGGCCAGACCATCGTGATGGTCACCCACGACCCGCAGGCGGCGTCCTACGCGGACACCGCCGTGTTCCTCAACGACGGCCAGATCGTCGACACGATGGAGGACCCGACAGCGGAGCGGGTGCTCGACCGCCTCAAGAGCTTCGGGGAGTAGCGGTGATCAAGGTCGCCCTCCGGGGCCTCATGGCGCACAAGTCGCGCCTGGTCACCACGTTCCTGGCCGTGGCGCTGGGCGTGGCGTTCGTCAGCGGCGTGCTGGTCCTCACCGACACGGTGAGCCGCACGTTCGACGACCTGTTCTCCAACGTGTTCAAGGACACCGACGCGGTCATCCGGTCCGACCAGGAGATCGACCAGGGCTTCGGCGGCGGCAAGGTGCGGGGCAACATCGACGAGGACCTGCTCGCCCAGGTCAAGGACGTCGACGGCGTGGCCGACGCCGACGTGTCGGTCGACGGCTTCGCCCGCATCATCGACAAGCACGGCAACCCCATGGGCAACCCCGCCATGGGGGCACCCACGTTCGGCTCCAACTGGAACGAGTCCGACGCCCTCAACCCGTTCAACCTGTCCGCCGGCAGCGCTCCCCGCAGCGACGACGAGCTGGTGATCGACCGGAAGTCCGCCAGGGACGCGGGCTACGAGGTGGGCGACACCGTGCCGGTCCAGACCCCGACCGGCACCTTCGAGTACACCCTGACCGGCATCGCCAAGTTCGGCAGCGCCGACAGCCCCGGCGGCGCATCGTTCGCCCTGTTCACGGTGCCGGAGGCCCAGCGGGTGCTGGGCCAGCCGGGCAAGGTCAGCTCGATCTCGGCCGCGGCCGACCAGGGCGTGTCCCAGCGCCAGCTGGTGACGAACATCGAGGACGCCCTCGGGCCCGACGCGGGCGTGCAGGTCGTCACCGGCGAGCAGATCACCAAGGAGAACCAGGACGACATCCAGCAGGCGCTGAGGTTCGTCACGATCTTCCTGGGCTTCTTCGGACTGATCGCCGTGGTGGTCGGGATCTTCGTGATCTACAACGCCTTCGCGATCATCGTCGCCCAGCGGACGCGGGAGATGGCACTGCTCCGCGCCGTCGGCGCCCGGCGCCGGCAGGTCCGGCGGGCGGTGGTGGTGGAGGCGCTCATCGTCGGGGTGACCGGCTCGATCGTGGGCTACGTCCTGGGGATCGGCGTGGCCCTCTTGCTGTCGGGCTTCCTCGGACTGCCCGACTCGTCGCTGGCCATCCTGCCGTCGTCGATCATCATCGCCCTGGCCACGGGGATCCTCGTGACCCTGTTCGCCGCCCTCATCCCGGCGTGGCGGGCGTCCCGGGTCCCGCCGCTCGCCGCCCTGCGCGACGTGAGCGTCGACACCAGCGCCCGGTCCCGCGTGCGCATGGTCCTCGGGAGCCTCATCCTGGCCCTCGGCCTGTTCCTCGTCGTCAGCGGGGCGCTGGGCACGACACCGGCCTACGTCGGCCTCGGCGTGCTCGCCGTGCTGATCGGCCTGCTGCTGGTGAGCCCGGTGCTGGCCCGCCCGGTGGCCCGCGTCCTCGGGGCGCCGGTGGCCCGGCTGCGGGGCGTGTCGGGCGAGCTGGCCCGCGACAACGCCGTGCGCAACCCGCGGCGCTCCGCCTCCACCGCCTACGCCCTGATGATCGGCGTCGGCCTCGTCGCCTTCTTCCTGGTGCTGAACTCCTCGGTCCGCAAGTCGATCAACGAGTCGCTCGACGCCGGGTTCACGGGTGACTTCATCATCCTCACCGACGACTTCGGCCTGGTGGGCCTGCCGCCGACGGTGGCCCAGGACGTCGCCTCGGTGCCCGGTGTGGCCCGGGTGGTCCCGTTCCGCTTCGCGCCTGCGTTCCTCAGCGGCACCGACACCACCACCGTGACCGGCACCAACGACGGCGTGTTCGCCCTGCGCAAGCTGGACATCGTGTCGGGCGAGCCTCGCCTGGACCCGGGCGACGTCGTCATCGACCAGGACACGGCCAGGAGCAAGCACCTGCAGGTGGGCTCACAGGTCCCGATCAGGCTGCTCAACGACGCCCGCGGTGAGAACCCGCCGCCGGCCACGGTGTCCGGGATCTACAAGGCCGGCCCGGCGGACAACATCGGCTCCTACGTCATCGGGCTCGCCGACTTCGACACCGCGGTGGCCTCACCCAGCGACGCCCAGATCTTCGTGCAGCTGGACCCGGGCGTGTCCGTGGCGGAGGCCCAGCCCGAGATCAAGGCCATCGTCAAGCAGTACCCGACGGCCGAGGTGCAGAGCGTCGACGAGTTCAAGGACACGATCGGTGCCCAGTTCAACCCGATCCTCTACCTCATCGTCGTGTTGCTGAGCCTGGCCGTGATCATCGCCTTCCTGGGCATCGCCAACACCGTCGCCCTGTCCGTGCTGGAGCGCACCCGCGAGCTCGGGTTGCTCCGGGCGGTCGGCATGCGCCGCAAGCAGGTGCGCTCGGCGGTCCGCTGGGAGTCGGCCATCATCTCCCTGTTCGGCACGGTGCTGGGCCTTGCGGTCGGGCTGCTCGGCGGGTGGGCGATCACCCGCTCGCTGCGGGACGAGGGCTTCCAGGCCTTCGCCGTCCCCACGGTCGCGCTGCTGGTCATCGCCGTGGTCGCCGGGTTCCTGGGCCTGGCCGCGGCGCTGGTCCCGGCCTGGCGGGCCTCCCGCATGAACGTGCTGGAGGCCATCAACACGGAGTGAGGCAGGGTCAATCGCCCGTGGCGCGCCCGATGCTGTGCGTAGGATCGCCGCCGTGGACGCGGGCGCGCTGGCCGACCTCGTGACCCGGGCCCGCGAGGGCGACGAGCGGGCATGGACAGACCTGGTGCAGCGGTACCTCGGCATGGTGCACGCCATCTGCCGGGGCTACCGGCTGTCCGGTGTGGACGCGGCCGGGGTCAACCAGGTGGTGTGGCTGCGGCTGGTCGAGAACCTGGGCCGCATCCGCACGCCCGAGGCGGTCGGGGGCTGGATCGCAGCCACCGCCCGCAACGAGTGCCTCCGGGTGCTGCGGGCCCCCGACCGCAGCCTGGCCGTCGACGAGCAGGGCGGGCTCGACGGTCCCGACACCGGCATCGACGCCGGCCTGCTCGTCTACGAGCGGGACCGGGCGCTGCTCGGCGCCTTCGCCCGCCTCGACCACCGCTGCCAGCGGGTCCTGCGCCTGCTCATGGCCGAGCCCCGGCCCGGCGACGACGAGATCGCCGCCGCCCTCGACATGCCGCTCGGAGCCGTGCGCTCGGCCCAGAGCCGCTGCCTGGACGAGCTGCGCCGGTCTCTGGCGTGAGCGTCCCGTAAGCTCGGGTGCCGCTGGGACGACTCCCCGGGGAGGGATGACGCGATGAGCCACACGTCGGCGCCGCTGCCGACGGACGACGCCCTTGTCGACGAGCTGCGGCGTGTGAGCGCTCTCGCGGATCCGGTGCCGGCAGCCTGGCTGCACGCGGCGGTGGCCAGCCTGGCGTGGCAGGACATCGACGCCGAGCCCGCCGCCCTGGCCTACGACTCGCTCTCGGGCCGCGACCCGCGCGTGGCCGGCGGCCAGCCCGGCACGCAGGCCGTGCGGGAGCTGCGCTACGCGGCCGGCGCGGCGGGGCTCAGCCTGGAGGTGGACGTCAACGCCGACCGGCTGCGGGTGGTGGGTGACGTGTCGCCGGCGGCCGCGGTCGAGGTGGTGGCGGTGTGGCCCGAGGGCCAGCAGGCCACGACGGCCGACGATCTGGGGGCGTTCCGCTTCGACGACCTGCCCCGGCAG
>DATBGF010000388.1:0-10442 GCA_036558145.1 Acidimicrobiales bacterium | reverse complement strand
GCTACTGGGCCCAGTTGGTAGTGGCCCGCCACGGCGCCGGGCGGCGGGCGGACGCGCTGGGCGCGGCCCGCGAGGTCCGGCGCCTGCTGGGCTCGGAGCTGGGCATCGATCCCGGCAGCGAGATCCTCGAGCTGGAACGCCGCATCATCGACGGCGAGGACGACCTGCTGACGGCCGCCTCGCCGCGGTCCCGGCCCGGGGGCCGCGTGGTGGTCGACGTGACCTCGCGCGGCCAGGCCACGACCGCAGCCCACCGTGGCGGCGCGCCCACGTCGACCCGCCTCGCTCCCCGGCCGCCGGTGACGCCGGCCGTGCCGATCGACGTCCCGCCGCTGCCCGCCTCGGTCCCGGGCCGCCAGCGGCCGTTCGTGGGCCGTGACACCGACCTCGCGGCGCTGCGCGAGGCCGTCGACCGGGCCTGCGTGGCCGAGGGGGGCGCGGTGCTGGTGACGGGCGAGCCCGGCATCGGCAAGAGCCGCCTGCTGGAGGAGGCCACCCGCGACTGCCCCGGCCGCGGCCTCGCGGTGCTGTGGGGCCGTGCCTCGGAGGCGGGCGGCGCGCCCGCGTTCTGGCCGTGGCTGCAGGTGCTGCGCAGCTCGGCCGATCTGGTGACCGGGTCCGAGATCGACGGCGATCCCGACGACGTCGAGCTGCTGGCCCGCCTGGTGCCGGGCCTCGGCAGCGGCAGCCGGCCCGAGACGGCGCTGGTCCAGGACGACGAGGGCACCCGCTTCCGGCTGTTCGACGCCGTCTGCCGCTTCCTGCTGCGCCGGGCCGAGCGCCAGCCCACCGTGGTCGTCATCGAGGACCTCCAGTGGGCCGACGAGTCCACGCTGCTCCTCGTCGAGCACCTCACCCCGCTGCTGCCCGGCTCGCGCCTGCTGCTCGCGGTCACGTGCCGGGAGGTCCACGTCGACCGCCACGACCGGCTCAGCACCACCCTGGCCGAGCTGACCCGCACGTCGGCGGCCACGGTCCGGCTCCTCGGCCTGGAGGTGCCCGAGGTCGCCGAGCTGATCCACTCCATCTCGGGGGACGAGCCTGAGGCGGAGGTGGTCGACCGCATCGCGGCCCGCACGAACGGCAACCCGTTCTTCGTGGGGGAGCTCGCCCGGCTCCCGGACGATCGGGTGCCGCCCACGATCACGGCGGTCGTCCGCAGTCACCTCCGCTCCCTGAGCGACACCCAGTTCGACATCCTCGGCACCGCCGCGCTGATCGGGCGCGAGATCGACCCGACCCTGGTGGCCGAGGTCAGCGGGGCGGGCATCGACGAGGTGGAGGATGCGCTCGACGCGGCCGAGGAGGCGAATATCGTCGACTCGCCGGGCCGCTCCCTGCGGTTCGTCCACGCGCTCGTGCGCGAGGTCCTGGTCGAGGACCTGCCGCTGCACCTGCGCCGCGAGCGCCACCGGCGGGTGGCGCGGGCGCTGTCCTCCGCCGACGACCACCGGCTCGACCAGGCCGCCCACCACTGGTTCGTCGGCGCCCGTCCCGGCGACGTCGACGAGGCCGTCCCCGTGACCCTGCGCGCCGGGGCCCGGGCCACCTCGCTGCTGGCCCACGCCGAGGCCGCCCGCCACTACGACCACGCGGTCTCGCTGCTGGCCATGGACCCCCAGGCCGACAAGCGGCGCCGCTGCGACGTGCTCCACGCGCTGGGCGAGGCCCGCATGCGCAACGGTGAGCTGGCTCCCGGGCAGGCCCCGGTGGTGGAGGCCTCGAACCTCGCCCGCGAGCTGGGCGACGGTCCCCGGCTCGTGCGGGCCGCCCTCGCGTACTGCGGCCCACCCCGCATGGCCCAGCGCGACGAGCTGGGCGCCTCGCTGGTCCACGAGGCCCTGCGCTGGGTCGATCCGGAGATGCAGCCGGCGGTCGCCGCCCGGCTGCACGCCAACCTGGCCACCATGCCCGGGGTCGAGTTCCCGGCCGCGGGCCACGCGGCGCGCGCGGTGGCGCTGGCCGAGCGGACCGGCGAGCCGTCGGTGCTGGCCACCGCGCTGGGCTCGCTCTGGTGGCGCTGCTTCGACGACGCGGACGTGGGCCGCGCCGCGGCCACGGCCCGCCGCCAGCTGGGCGCGGCGCGGGCGGCGGCCAACCCCGAGCTCGAGATCGAAGCCGAGGTCAACGCGCTGGAGGCGGCCTGGTTCCTGGGCGACCGCGAGGGGCGCACCGCGGGCGTGCGGGCGGTGCGGCGGCTGGCCCAGAAGCTGCGCATGCCCTGGTACGAGGGCGTGGCCACCATGTACGAGGCCCGCCAGCTGATCGCCGAGGGCGACGTGGTCCAGGCCGAGGCCCGGGCCGACCCCCTCCTGGACGTGGCGCTGGCCGAGGGCCAGAACAGCGGCGGGGCGTACGGCGCCCAGCGCTTCGCCATCATCTCGTTCCAGGACCGGGAGGTCGAGTTCGAGCCCGTGCTGCGGGCGATGGTCGACGCCACCCTCGAAGAGCTGCTGGAGGTGGACGTCTCCTACCGGGCCGCCCTCGCCCGCCACTACGCCGACGTGGGCCGCACCGACGAGGCGACCTGGTTCTTCTCCGGGCTGTTCGACGATCTGGAGGTGCCGGGCCGGCTCTTCGGCCCCCACCAGGCCGTCGTCCTCGGGCTCATCTCCGAAGCGTGCGTGGCCATGGGGTCCAAGGCGCACGCGCCCCAGCTCCACCGGCTGCTCCAGCCGTGGCTGGGCCTGCACCTCCAGGTCACGCCCGCGCTCTACCTGGGCCCGACCTCGCTCTACGTCGGGATGCTGGAGCAGGTGATGGGCCGGCTCGACGACTCGGTCGCCCACCTGGAGCAGTCCGTGGACGAGGCCCGGGCCGCGGGCATCGTGGTCTGCCAGCCGATCCAGCCGGAGGTGGCGCTGGCCCGGGCGCTGGCCGAGCGCCGGGCGCCGGGCGACGTGGCCGCCGCCACCGACCTGCTGGCCATGGCCAAGCGCACCGCGCAGCGCCATGGCATCGCCCGGTTCGTGCACCAGTGCACGTCGGCGGAAGCGCTGGTCGCCGGGCCCCGCTAGCTCGCTCGCGGGGTGCGCCTGTCCCTTGCGTCCCGTCTCCCCAGCGCCTAGACGGGGAACACCTTGCCCATGTCCGCCCACTTCGCCGACCGTCGCGACGCGGGGCGTCGCCTGGCCGCCCGGCTGGACGACCTCGCGGGCCGCGACGTCGTCGTCCTCGGGCTGCCGCGGGGCGGCGTCCCGGTGGCGGCCGAGGTGGCGGGCCCGCTCGGCGCCCCGCTGGACGTGCTCGTGGTGGGCAAGATCGGCGTCCCGGGCCACGAGGAGCTGGCTCTGGCCGCGGTGGCCGACGACGGCCGGGTGGCGCTCAACCCGAGCGTGATCGCCGCCACCGGGCTGGCCGACGAGGAGGTGGACCAGCTCGCCCGCCGCCACGCCGCCGACCTGGCCCGCCGGGGTGCCGAGCTGCGGGAGGGCCGGTCGCCCGAGCCGCTGGAGGGCCGCACCGTGGTGCTGGTGGACGACGGCATGGCCACGGGAGCGACGATGCGGGTGGCGCTCGACGTGGTCCGCCTCCGCTCGCCCGAGGCGGTCGTGGTCGCGGTCCCGGTGGCCGCGCCCGAGGCCGTCGCGGCGGTGAGGGCGCTGGCGACCCGGGTCGAGTGCCTCCACACCCCGCCCGACTTCCGGGCCGTCGGCCCCTGGTACCGGGACTTCACCCAGGTCAGCGACGCGCGGGTGCGCGAGCTGCTGCGGGCGGGGGTGTCAGGGGCGCTCTAAGGCGGCTGCGACCCGGGCCACCAGCGGGTCGGTGAACACATCGGCCAGGGGGACCGGCAGCGTCAACCTCCAGTTGGGGCGCTCCTCGATCGTGCCTGGGAGGTTCGGCCGCTGGCGCAGCGCCAGCGCATCCTCCAGGGTGGCCGCCACCAGGGCGCTCGGCGCCTGGGCCAGGCGGGCGTGGGCGGCCACGATCACCTCCTCGACCGGCGTCTCGGGACCGAGGCCCGTCAGCCCGATCAGCTTGCCCTTGAGCCGCTCCAGCGCGGCGTCGTCCGGGTCGATGCCCGCGGCGCGCTGGTCGGCGGCGTCGTCGCCGGACCAGACGCCGGCCACGGTGGGGAGGTCGTGGGTCGTCATGGTGGCCAGCGCCTGGCCGGGGTACTGCTCCGGCGGCGCGTCCTCGAACCAGGCCACCCGGGTGGACAGCACGCCGGCCTCGACCAGCGCGCTCTTGACGTCCGGCTCGACCGTGCCGAGGTCCTCGCCCACGACCACCGCGCCCGAGCGCACGCTCTCCACCGCCAGGACCGCCAGCAGCTCGTCGCCCCGGTAGCGGACGTACGCCCCGTCGGTCGGCCCGCCGCCGGGCGGGATCCAGTAGAGGCGGAACAGCCCCATGACGTGGTCGATGCGCAGCCCGCCGCCCTGGCCCAGCGCCGCCCGCCACAGCGCCGCCAGCGGCCCGTAGCCGGCGGCCCGCAGGGCGTGGGGGACGAACGGCGGCAGTCCCCAGTCCTGGCCGCGGCGGTTGAACGCGTCGGGGGGCGCCCCCACGCGCACGTCGCCGGCGAGCATGTCCTGGAGGGCCCAGGCGTCGGCGCCGTCGGGATCGACGCCGATGGCCAGGTCGGTGAGCAGGGGCAGCGGCTCGGACGCCCGGGCCAGCTGGTCGTCGGCCAGGAACTGGAGCCAGGCCCAGAACCCGATCCGCTCGGGATGGGCGGCCGCGAAGGCGGCCACCCCGGCGGCGTCGGGGTGGCGGTACTCGGCCGGCCAGGCCCGCCAGCCCTGCCCGTGGTGCTCGGCGAGGGCGCAGAAGCGGGCGTAGGTCTCCAGCTCGTCGCCCTGCGCCTCCCGCCAGCGCTCGAAGCGCAGGTCGGGGCCGAGGTCGTCCCACAGCGCGCCGAGCGCGTCCCGCTTGAGGGCCCAGGACCGGTCCCGGTCGAGCAGCGGGGCGTCGTTGAGCCGCCGGGCCTCGGCCGCGGCCGCGGCGATCTCGGGGTGGGCGGCCGTGCCGGGCAGGTCCTCGACGCGCAGCGCCAGCGGGGTCAGCCAGCGTCGGCTGGAGGGGTAGTAGGGGCTGGGCTCGACCCGGTCCACCGGCAGGGGCGCGTGCAGCGGGTTGACCGCCACCATGCCCGCGCCCCGGCCCGCGGCCCACGTGCCGATGGCGCGCAGGTCGGCGAAGTCGCCGACGCCCCAGCTCTCGGCCGAGCGGCAGGCGGGGAGCTGGACCGAGAGCACCCAGGCCCGGAGGTCGTCCGGCAGCACGCAGCGGCCGGGGGTCACGATCAGCCGGGTGACCGGACCGCCGTCGAGCGGGTGGAGCTCGTGGTAGCCGATCGGAAGGTCCGATGGCAGCGCTCCCTCAGCCCGGTGAGCGCTGCCGTCCTCCAGGGCCAGCTCGCAGGGCCCCCACAGCGGCTCGGCCGCCCCCTGGCGCACCACCCAGAGGGGTCGCTCGGGCTCCGGCGGGCCTTCGTCCCCGTCGTCCCCGCCCGCCCCCATGGCCTCCCGGAGCGCGGCGCGGGTCTCGGGCGAGGTCGGGTGCCACTGGCCGCCCACGTCGAAGTACCCGTCGTCGATGCCCCAGGGGTCGGTGGCCATCGCCGCGCACGGTACCTGCCGCTCGCCGGAGGGTCACTGGGTGGGCAGTCAGCCCGCCCGCCCCGGCCACCTACACTTGGGCCCATGTCCAAGTCGTTGGTCGAGCGGCGCCTCAGCCAGGTCGCCGGGCGGCTGCGGCAGTTGCGCGAGGAGCTGGCGGTGTCCGCCGAGCAACTCGACCACCTGGCCGACGCCGCCGACGACGCCCGCCTGCGCGCCCTGGTGTCCGAGACGCCGGTCGCCGACCACGACCACCGCGAGGCCGAGCGCCACGCGGAGGCGATGCGACGCCACCAGGCCAAGGTGCTCGAGGAGATCGCGCGCCTGGAGCGTGACCAGGACGAGCTGCTCGACCGGCTGTCGGCCGAGTCGAAAGCGCGCTAGACGTAGAGACCCAGCGAAAGGAACGCCCTTGGCTACCCGCGTCGTGATTGCCGAGGACGAGGCCATCATCCGCCTCGACCTGAAGGAGACCCTCGAAGAGGAGGGCTACACCGTCGTCGGCGAGACCGGACGGGGCGACGAGGCCGTCAAGCTCGTGCGTGAGCTCGAGCCCGACATCGCCATCCTCGACATCAAGATGCCCGGGCTGGACGGCCTGGCCGCCGCCCGTGAGATCGCCGGCGAGCGCCGGGCCGCGGTGCTGATCCTCACCGCGTTCAGCCAGCGCGACCTCATCGAGCAGGCCCGCGACGCGGGCGCGCTCGCCTACCTGGTCAAGCCGTTCGAGCGCACCGAGCTGGTCCCCGCGGTGGAGGTGGCGCTGGGCCGCTTCCGCGAGCTGCGGGCGCTGGCCGACCAGACCGCCAGCCTCGAGGAGCAGCTGGAGACCCGCAAGATCGTCGACCGGGCCAAGGGCAAGCTGATGGACGAGTTCGGGCTCAACGAGAGCTCGGCGTTCACGTTCATCCAGCGCAAGGCCATGTCGGAGCGGGTGACGATGCGGGACGTCTCCCAGCGCATCATCGACGGCGAAGTCAAGCCGCCCACCGGCTGAGCCCCGCGACGTGGCCGGCGACCCCCTCCTGCTCATCGACGGGAACTCGCTCACCTACCGCGCGTTCTTCGCTCTCCCCACCGACCTGACCACCGCCTCGGGCCAGGTCACCAACGCGGTGTTCGGGTTCACGTCGATGCTCATCAACCTGATGCGCGACCACGGGCACCGGCGCATGGCCGTGGCGTTCGACCGGCCCGAGCCGACGTTCCGCCACGCCCAGGTGGCCGACTACAAGGCCGGGCGCCAGGCCGCGCCCGACATCCTGCGCCAGCAGATGGGGCTGGTGCGCGAGGTGGTGGAGACGCTGGGGATCCGCACGCTGGACCTGGCGGGCTACGAGGCCGACGACATCATCGCCACCCTGGCCACCGAGGCCCGCGACGCCGGGCTGGACGTGATCGTGGTGACCGGCGACCGCGACGTCTACGCCCTGGTGGAGGACCCGCACGTCAAGGTGCTCTACAACCGCCGCGGCGTGTCCGACTACGTGCTCTACGACGAGGCGGGCATCGAGGAGCGCACCGGCGTCACCCCGGCCATGTACCGCGAGTACGCGGCGCTGCGGGGCGATCCGTCCGACAACCTGCCGGGCGTGCCCGGGGTGGGGGAGAAGACCGCGGCCAAGCTGATCAACAGCTATGGC
Source organism: Acidimicrobiales bacterium (assembly GCA_036558145.1). Lineage (GTDB taxonomy): Bacteria > Actinomycetota > Acidimicrobiia > Acidimicrobiales > VFJN01 > ZC4RG19. The sequence continues at coordinate 3,232 of DATBGF010000388.1, read as the reverse complement.
GGCCTCGACGGCATCTTCGAGCACCTCGACGACCAGACTCCGAAGCTGAAGGCCAACCTGGCCGAGCACGAGGCCCGGGTGCGCCAGAACGCCGAGGTCATGAAGCTGGTGTGCGACGCCCCGGTGGGCGTCACGATCGACGAGCTGGACCGGCGCCCGGCCGACGTCGCCGAGGTGCGGCGCCTGTTCGACTTCCTCGAGTTCCACACCCTCGGCGAGCGCCTGACCGAGGCGGTCGGCGAGGACCTGGGGCTGGGCGGTGCTCCCGCCGAGGTGCTGGAGGCCGAGGTCCGCGAGGTCACCACGCCCGCCGACGCCGTGGCGCTGCTGGAGGCGGTCCGGTCCGGGGGCGAGGGCACCCCGCTGGCCGTGGCGGCCGCGTGGGCCGGCAGCGAGGGGCGCACCCCGCTGGAGGGCCTGGCGCTCGTCACCGACTCCGCCGCGGGCGAGGTGGCGTGGCTGCCGGGCGACGTGCTGGCCGACTCCGGGGTGCAGGCGGCGCTCTCCGCGCTGACGGCGCTGCCCGATGCGGGGGGCCGCCCGCTGGCCGCGCACCAGGCCAAGGCCGTCATGCGCTCGCTGTTCGACCTCGGCGTGGACGTCCGCTGCCTGGGCCTGGACACCGCCATCGCGGCCTACCTGCTGGACCCGGCCGAGTCGCGCTACCTGCTCGACGAGGTGCTGCGCCGCTACGCCGGCGCGGAGCTGCCCACCGACGGGGCCGCGTCCGAGGGCCAGCTCGACCTGGACGGCTCGGGCGTCAGCGCGGCCCTGCGCACCGCCCGCTACGCCCTGGCGGTCGAGCGGCTGATCGAGCCGCTGACCCAGGCGCTCGACAGCCAGTCGCTGCGCGAGCTGAACGACAGCATCGAGGTCCCGCTGGTGCGGGTCCTGGCGCGCATGGAGCACGTGGGCGTGGGCGTCGACGCGGCCGAGCTGCGCCAGCTGCGGGACCGGCTTTGGGCAGAGACCGAGAGCCTGCGGGCCCAGATCTGGGAGGACGCGGGCACCGAGTTCAACGTCAACTCGACGCCGCAGCTGCGGGAGATCCTGTTCGACAAGCTGGGCCTGGCGCCGCAGAAGAAGACCAAGACCGGCTACTCGACCGACGCGTCCTCGCTGGAGAAGCTGGCGGGCCAGCACGAGATCATCGACCACCTGCTGGCCTACCGGGAGGTGGAGAAGCTGCGCTCCACCTACGGCGACGGGCTCCTGTCCGAGGTGGCGCCGGACGGGCGCATCCACGCCACGTTCAACCAGACGGTGGCCCGCACCGGCCGGCTGTCGTCCGACCAGCCCAACCTGCACAACATCCCGGTGCGCAGCGAGATCGGGCGCACGTTCCGCCGGGCCTTCGTCCCCGCCCCCGGGTGCGAGCTGCTGGTGGCCGACTACAACCAGATCGAGCTGCGCTGCATCGCCCACCTGGCCGAGGACCCGGGCCTGATCGAGTCGTTCCGGGCCCGCCGGGACATCCACACCGAGACGGCGTCGCGGATCTTCAGCGTCGAGCCGGGCGAGGTGTCGATCGAGCAGCGGTCCAAGGCCAAGATGGTCAGCTACGGCCTGGCCTACGGCATGGAGGCCTACGGCCTGGGGCAGCGCCTCAACATCCCCACCGAGGAGGCGGCGCTCATCCTGTCCGCCTACTTCGAGGCGTTCCCCGCCGTGCGCGACTACATGGACCGCACGGTGGCCGAGGCCCGCCAGCGGGGCTACACCGAGACCCTGTTCGGCCGCCGCCGCCAGATCCCCGAGCTGTCGTCGCCCAACTTCCGGATCCGCCAGGCGGGCGAGCGCCAGGCCATGAACGCCGGCATCCAGGGCCTGGCCGCCGACATCTTCAAGGTCGCCCTGGTCCGCATCGAGACGGCCCTGGAGGAGGCGGCCATGGAGAGCCGGCTGATCCTCCAGGTCCACGACGAGGTCCTGCTGGACGTCCCCCCGGCCGAGCGTGAAGCGGCCACCGACCTCGTGGTCGACGCCATGTCCCACGCGGTGGAGCTCAGCGTCCCCCTGGAGGTCAACATGGCCTTCGGCCCGACCTGGGCCGACGCCAAGGGCTGACGCGGCGTGCCCGAGCCCGACCACTGGTTCGAGCCGGTGGCCGAGCACCTGGGGGCGGCGTACCTGCGGTACTCGTTCACCAAGGGGACCGAGCAGGAGGTCGGGTTCCTGGTCGACGCCCTGGGCCTGGTCCCGGGGATGCGGGTGCTGGACGTCGGCTGCGGTCCCGGCCGCCACGCCCACGCCCTGGCCCGGCGCGGCTGCGAGGTGGTGGGGATCGACATCAGCGAGCGGTTCGTGGCCCTGGCGTCCGCGGACGCGCCCCCGGGCGCGACCTTCGTCCGGGCCGACGCCCGCTCGTTGTCGTTCGACGCCGAGTTCGATGCCGCCATCTCCCTCTGCCAGGGCGCCTTCGGCCTGGCCGGCGGCCCCGGCGCCCCCCTGGACGCCGACGGCGACGTGCTCGCCGGGATCGCCCGGGCGCTGCGGCCCGGAGGGCTGGCGGCGGTGTCGGCGTTCTCGGCCTACTTCCAGGTGCGCTGGCTGGAGGAGAGCGACAGCTTCGACGCGGCCGCGGGCGTGAACCACGAAGTGACCGAGGTACGGGACGAGACCGGCCGGGCGGTCCCCGCCGATCTGTGGACGACCTGCTTCACGCCCCGGGAGCTGCGCCTCCTGGCCGCCCGCGCGGGCCTGCAGGTGCGCGACATCTGGTCCGTCACCCCGGGCGCCTACGCCCGTGCTGCCGTCACGATCGACAGCCCTGAGTTCTTGCTGGTGGCTGGTCGAACAGCCTGAGCGTTGGTCTCAGTTGGTGGTTGAAAACCACTACATGTGGTTGACGTGGCAGGAGTCACACGTAACTCTGGGCGCGGTCAGAGCGGAGGCGCCCGGTGGGCTTGCGGATCAACGCACCTGGACCCGCGGCAGCACATCGCGCGGGTGCGCGCCCGGGGCGCCACGGCGATGAGGTCGCCCGCAGGTGAGCCGCGGTCTGTCGGGCGCTCGCCACCTGGCTCGCCGGAGCCGCGTGGGTCGCCGGGCGCTGCTGGCGGCCGTGACGCTCGGCCTGGTCGCGGCTTCGGTCCACGATGTACCACTCGTCGCCGGGGCCCAGACCGCGCCCGGCGCGCCCGACCTCACCCTGCGCCTCGTCACCGACGGCGCCGCCGGCGGTCCGTTCGGCGTCGTGCTCATCCCGGAGGCGCCCGCGGGTCCCACCCTT
>DATBGF010000387.1:0-7917 GCA_036558145.1 Acidimicrobiales bacterium | reverse complement strand
TGCAGGAACACGAGGCGCTGCACGTCGTCGATCACGTCGTTGGAGAAGCGCAGCTCCTGCAGCCGCTTGCGGGCCATCCGCGCCCCCACGACCTCGTGGTGGTGGAAGCTCACGCCCTTGGGCCCGATGGCCCGGGTCGCGGGCTTGCCCACGTCGTGGAGCAGGGCGGCCAGGCGCACCACCAGCCGGGGCGACGTCTTGGCGACGACCGCGATCGTGTGGGCGAGCACGTCCTTGTGGCGGTGGATCGGGTCCTGCTCCAGGCGCAGCCCCCGCAGCTCCGGCAGGAACTCGTCGGCCAGCTCGGTGTCGGCCAGGAACCACAGCCCGGCGCTGGGGTCGTCCACCACGAGCAGCTTGGACAGCTCGTCGCGGATGCGCTCGGCCGACACGATCGCCAGCCGGTCCCGCAGCGCCCGCACCGCGGCCACCAGGTCGTCGTCGGGCTTGAGCCTGTAGCCGGCGATGAAGCGGGCCGCCCGCAGCATGCGCAGGGGGTCGTCCGAGAACGACTCCTCGGGAGACAGCGGGGTCCGCAGCACGCCCGCGCCGAGGTCGGCCACCCCGTCGAACGGGTCGATCAGCTCGATGTCGGGCAGCCGCAGGGCCATGGCGTTCACGGTGAAGTCGCGCCGGGACAGGTCCTGGCCGACCTCGGTGGCGAACACGACGTGGGGCTTGCGGGAGTCCTCCCGGTAGGCCTCGGCCCGGTGGGTCGTGATCTCGAAGATCGTGTCGCCCTTGCGGGCGCCGATGGTGCCGAACGCCTCGCCCTGGGTCCACAGGGCGTCGGCCCAGCCGTCCAGCAGCGCCCGGGTCTCGTCGGGGACGGCGTCGGTGGTGAGGTCGATGTCGGCGCCCGGCCGCACCCGCCCGAGGACCAGGTCGCGCACGATCCCGCCCACCAGGTACAGGGCGTGGCCGGACGCGGCGAACCGCTCGGCCAGGGGCCGGACGTCGTCGAGGATCGGCTGCAGCCGGGCGGGGATCACGACCGGTCAGGCTAGGTGACGCTGCACTCGCTCCCGCCGGTCATATGGCCGCGGGATCGTCCGAGGTCGTGCCGGCAAGAGGGCATCAGCGCGCGGTGGCGACGGCGCGGCGGTGGGCCACCTCGGCTGCGCCCACCGCGTCACGCCCCGGTCCCCCGCCGCTGGGGGGCTCGGGGTGGAGGCGCTCGCCCGCCAGCCCGCTGAGCGCCGCCGCGGTCGAGTCGCGCAGGGCATCGAGGTCGTAGCCGCCCTCCAGGAACGCGAGCACCCGCCCCGGCTCCACCAGCGAAGCCAGGGCCCGGGTCATGTCGGCGTAGTCGCCCGAGGTCAGGCCCAGGTCGGTGAGGGGATCCGCCCGGTGGGCGTCGAAGCCCGCGGAGATCAGCAACCAGGTCGCGCCGATCTCCTCGGCCAGCGGCGCGATCACCTCGTCGATCGCGGCCCGGTACACGTCGCCGGTGGCGCCCGGCGGGACCGGGACGTTCACCGTGCGGCCCGCGCCCTCGCCCTCGCCGGTGTCGAGCACCGCGCCGGTCCCCGGATAGAGCGGCCACTGGTGCAGCGACACGTAGGTCACCCGCTTGTCGTCGTAGAAGATGTCCTGCGTGCCGTTGCCGTGGTGGGCGTCGTAGTCGACGACCAGCACCCGCTGGCCCCGGTCGGCCAGGGCGGCTGCCGCCACGGCGACGTTGTTGAACAGGCAGAACCCCATCGCCCGGGCCGAGACCGCGTGGTGACCGGGCGGCCGCACCGCGCAGAACGCGGCGGTCGCCTCGCCCGCCTCCAGCCGCTCGATCGCGGTCAGGCCGGCGCCCGCTGCCAGCAGGGCCGCGTCCCACGATCCCGGGACCGCGGCCGTGTCCGCATCGAGATGGCCGCCGCCGCTGCGGCAGAACCGCTCCAGCGCGCCCACATAGGTAGAGGTGTGCACCGCCTCGATCTCACGCGTGGTCGCGGCCCGGGGCTCGACCCGGACCAGCTCGCTGTCCAGGCCCGACTGCTCGATGCCGTGCTCCACGGCCACCAGGCGCGCCGGGCGCTCGGGATGGCCCGCGCCCGTGTCGTGCTCGGCGTAGCGGGGATGCGAGACGAACAGCAATGCCATCTACCCTGACGCTAACGGGCTTGTCGAGCGCCCGGCGCGTAAGTGGGGGTGCGCGTTGTTTACGCTCATAGGGATGAATGAGGCCCGTCGACGCCGATGAGCCTGATGCGCACCACGATCCGGAGCGGCTCACGCCTCCGCGCTCGCCCCTGGCAGGGCGATCCTCATGTCGCGCACGTGACGCCGGCCGCCGACCTGCTCGGTCCCCTCAGCGCCGATGACGTGCGCCGGGGCGTCGAGTCGCTGCGCCGCGCCGGCTACCGGGGCGCCATCACCGCGGCGCTGCCGCGGGCCGACCAGGCCCCGTTCCTCGAGGTCGGCTTCGTCGAGACCCATCGCCTCCACCTGCTGCTGCACGGCTTCGACCGGATCGTCCCCGCCGCGGTGCCCGCCGGGGTCGAGGTGCGCCGGGGGCGGCGCCGGGAGCACGACGAGGTCCTGGCCGTCGACCACGCTGCCTTCGCCCCGTTCTGGCGACTCGATCACCTCGGGCTGGCCGAGGCGCTGTCCGCCACCGCCAACGTCCACTTCCAGGTGGCACGCACGCCGGCCGGCATCGTCGGCTACGCGGTGTGCGGGCGCGCGGGCCCCCGGGGCTACGTACAGCGGCTGGCCGTCGATCCCGGCTTCCAGGGCCGGGGCGTGGGCGCGGCGCTCCTGGCCGACGGGCTGCGCTGGCTGCGGCGCTGGGGTGCCCGGGACGCGCTCGTGAACACCCAGGAGGGCAACGACCGCTCGCTGCGGCTCTACCAGAGGGCCGGGTTCGTCCTCCAACCCCACGGCCTGGCGGTGATGGAGATCTCGCTCGGGGTCACCGAGTGACCGCTCGCCGCCACAGTTGGCCGGCGGCCCGGCTCCTCGTGGCCGTGCCGCTCATGGCCGTCGCCCTGCTCGCCCTCGTGGTCCCGCAGCCCGCGGGCGCCCAACCCGCGCCCGCCATCACGCTGGCGGGCCAGACGACCTGGGTCCACCCCGGTGAGCGCTTCGACGTGCGGGCCCAGGTCTCCGGCGCCCCGGCCGACTCGGCCATCCGGCTCGTGGTGCACAAGGCACCCACGTCGCGCGACGCCTTCCGCCGCACCCTCGACGGCGAGCTCGGCGGCGTGCTGTTCCAGGGTGACCGCCAGCCGCTCGCCGGGCTTCTCGCCGGACCGGGCGGCACCGTCACCACCGGGTTCGTGGCCGGATCCGGCGGGGTCGGCCTGCCGAGCCGGGGCGTCTACCCGGTCGAGGTCCAGCTCCTGGGATCCGACGGCAGCGCGCTGGCCGGCTTCGTCACCTACCTCACCTTCCTCACCGACACCGACGAGTTCCCGCCCCTGTCCGTGGCCGTCGTGGTCGACATCGCGGCGCCGCTCGCCCTGCAGCCGGACGGGTCGTGGTCGCTGGCCGGCGATGCCGTCGACCGGGCCCAGGAGCGCACCGACCTGCTGGCCGACACGCCCGGCGTGGCGCTCACCGTGGCGCCCCAGCCCGAGACGGTCGAGGCGCTGGCGCTCGACGGGACCCAGGGGGAGGCCGAGGTCGAGTCCCTGCGGGCCGACGCCGTGGCCCGGCGACCGCTGGCCCGACCCTACGTGGACGTCGACCTGGCCGCGCTCCAGCGCGCCGGGTTGATCGGCGAGGCCAACGCCCAGGCCGAGGGCGGCGCCAACATCATCCGCAGCCGCCTCGTCACCGAGCCGGTCGGCGGCGTCTGGATGTCGGGAGAGACCTTCGGCGGGGAGGCCGCCCGCCTGGCCGTCCAGCTCGGGCTGAACCGGGTGCTGGTCCCGCCGAGCGCCATCGGCGGCAGTCGCGGCGAGACCCCGACCGTCCCGACGGCGCCGGTCCGCCTGGGCGAGAACGGCCCGCTGGCGATGGTCAGCGACCCCGAGCTGGCGTCGCACTTCACCGACGGGTCCGGGATGCTGGGGGCCCACCGGTTCGTCGCCGAGCTGACCATCGAGTGGCTGGAGGCGCCGGCCAATCCCCGGGCGGTCGTGGTGCACCTCCCGCCGGACGCCCAACTGGACCCGGCGGCCGCCGCCGTGGCGCTCAATGCGCTGTCGGACGGCCAGGCGGTGCAGGCCGTGCCGCTCGACCAGATCTTCGGCACGGTGCCGCCGGGCGACAACGGCCCGACCACGGTGACGCCTGCGCCGCACGAGGTCACCGACGACCTCCGACCCATCGCCGGCTCGCTCGGATCGGCGCACGCCCGGGTCAACGGGCTGGGCGGCCTGGTGGCGGACCCGTTGCTGGCGTCGTCGCTCCAACAGTCCCTGCTGGTCAGCACCGGCACCGAGACGCCCGACGAGCAGCGCCCCGCCTACGTCGAGCGGGTCGACACGGCCCTGGGGTCGGTGTCGGGGGCGGTCACGCTGCCGGACCGGTTCCGCATCACGCTCACGTCCCGCTCCAGCACGATCCCGGTGTCGCTGGACAACCAGACCAACCAGAAGCTGACGGTCCGGCTCACGCTGGACAGCGACCAGCTCGAGTTCCCCGAGGGCCGGGTCCTGAACCCGACGCTGGAACCCGGCACGACCCGCATCGAGGTGCCGGTGCGGGTGCGGACGTCGGGTGCGTTCACCATGGACGTCTCGGTCACCAGCCCGGACGGCTCGATCGTGCTGGACACGTCCACCTTCGACGTGCGCTCGACCGCCATCTCGGGCGTGGGCCTGGTGCTGTCGATCGGCGCGGGCGCGTTCCTCCTGGTGTGGTGGGCACGGCACTGGCGCAGCGCCCGGCGGTCCCGGCACCTGATGCCGGCGTCGGCCTATCCGCAGACCTCCAGCGGCCCGGCGGCCGATCCGGGTGGGCCCGGCGGTCCTCTGGGCCCGGGCCCCGGTCCCGGCCCGGGCTCCGGCGCCGGCCCGGGTGGCGGTCCCGGCGGTCCGGGAGGCCCCGGCCGGGTGCCGATTCCCGACCATGAGTACCGGCCTGCCCACATGGCGGGCCAGCGCGGCCGCTAGGCGGCCGGTCCGACGCGAAGCCCCCGGTCAGCGGGCTAGGGTCGCCGCCCATGCCGGTCCGCATCGTCACCGACTCGTCCGCCGATCTGCCCGCGGAGGAGGCCGAACGGCTGGGGGTCGAGGTGGTTCCGCTGTCGATCCGGTTCGGCAACGAGGAGTACACGGACGGCGTCGACCTGTCGGTGTCCGAGTTCTACGACAAGCTGGCGACGTCCTCCGAGCTACCGGAGACGGCCGCCCCGTCGCCCGGCGCGTTCGAGGCCGCCTTCCGCCGCCAGGCGTCGGCCGGCGCCGACGCGGTGGTGTGCATCAACCTCTCGTCGGGCCTCTCGGCCACGATCCAGTCCGCCCAGAACGCCGCCAAGGCGGTGGCCGGCGACCTCGACGTGCGGGTGGTCGACTCCCACTCGATCACCTCGGGCCTCAGCACGCAGATCCACCTGGCAGTCGCGGCCGCCGACGACGGCGCCTCAGCGGACGACATCGTGGCCCTGGTGGACGGCCTGGCGGCCCGCACCCACGTGTTCGGCGCGCTGGACACCCTCGACAACCTCAAGAAGGGCGGCCGCATCGGCGGCGCCCAGGCCCTGCTCGGCTCGCTCCTGTCGATCAAGCCGCTGCTCGACATCTCCTCCGGCGAGGTAGAAGAGGCCGGCCGGGCCCGCACCCGCCGCAAGGCGCTGGAATGGCTGCGGGACAAGGTCTTCGCCCTCCCCAAGGTCGAGCACCTGTGCCTGGCCCACGGCATGGCCCCCGACGTCCAGCAGATGCTGGACCTCCTCGCCCCCCGCTACCCCGCGGACCAGGTCCGGGTCTCCCTCATCGGCCCCACCATCGGCACCCACGGCGGTCCCCGGGTGATGGGCCTCACCTGGCTCGACCCCGCCTGACCCGGCCCGCCGACCAGTCTGCCTGACCGCATCCCCGGCGGTCCGTCCCCGCCCGACCGGGCTCAGCCGCCTCGCCCGCGATCGCACCCCGCTCGTCCAGACTCCCCGCCGGACCGTGCGCTTGGCTACGGTTGGCAGCAACTGCGCGAAAGGACGCCACGCGCCCGCTCCTGACCGCGCGTCAGGGGCGGCCCTTCGCTACCGTGGGCGTATCGTGGCAGTGACGCCTCCCCCCTCCGGCCCGTCGCAAGCCGCTGGCGTCGCTGCTGGCGTGCTCCTGGGTGGCCGTTACCGGCTCGACGAGCTGCTCGCGTCCGGGGGGATGGCGCAGGTGTGGCTGGGCACCGACGAGGTGCTGCGCCGGGCCATCGCCCTCAAGATCCTGCACCAGCACCTGGCGGCCGACGAGACCTTCGTGACCCGGTTCCGCCACGAGGCGATCGCGGTGGCCAAGCTGTCGCACCCCTCCATCGTCAACGTCTACGACACGTGCAGCGACGACGGGGTCGAGGCCATCGTGATGGAGCTGGTCCGGGGCCAAACCCTGCGCCAGCGGCTCGACGACGGCGCGCTCGACCCGTGGGTCGCCGCCAACATCGCCGCCCAGGTGGCCGGGGCCCTCGCCGTGGCCCACGCCGCGGGCCTGGTCCACCGGGACATCAAGCCCGCCAACATCCTGCTCTCGCAGGACGGGCGGGTGAAGGTGGGCGACTTCGGCATCGCCAAGGCGGCCGAGTCGGCGGACCTCACCCAGGAGGGATCCTTCCTGGGCACCGCCAAGTACCTGGCCCCCGAGCAGATCGAGGGCAACCCGGTCGACGGCCGCACCGACCTCTACAGCCTGGGCGTCGTGCTCTACGAGATGCTGTGCGGGAGGGTGCCGTTCGAAGCGGACACCGCCTCCGCCACCGCCCTCGCCCGGCTCCACAACGACCCGCAGCGGCCCCGGCTGGTCCGGGCGGGCGTGCCCCGCGAGCTCGAGGCCATCACCATGCGGCTGCTGGCCCGCGATCCCGCCGCCCGCTTCCCCACGGCCACCGACGTCCGGGCGGCGCTGCTGGGGGCGGGCGCCGACGACCGGGCTGCCGCGGTCGACAACACGACGTCCCAGTCCCTGCCCACTCCTCCGCCCCCACCGCCGCTGCCCGGCACGGTCCCGGGCCGCACGCCGGCGAGCGGTTCGCCGGTCCGGTTCCGCGACAGCGAGCGGCGCTGGCTGGTCCCCACGCTCCTGGTGGTGCTCGTGGCGGTGTCCCTGGGCGTGGCCGGGCTGCTGATCAAGGGCTCGGGCGAGAGCCTCTTCGGGGGCAACGGCGACGACGACCCGACGGACACCACGGTCCAGGAGCCGCAGGCCGAGGGCGTGCCCGTGGCCCGCGTCGTCGACTTCGATCCGAAGGGCGGCGACGGTGAGCACTCGAACGAGGTCGGCAACGCCGTCGACGGCGACCCGGAGACGACGTGGTCGTCCGAGTCGTACGACAGTCCCGACTGGGGTGGGCTCAAGGACGGGGTCGGGCTCATCTTCGAGCTCGACGATCCGAGCCAGCTGGGCGCCCTCGAGTTCGACACCCCGAGCACCGGCTGGCAGGCCGAGGTCTACGTCGCCGAACGGGCCGGCGACACGCTGGCGGACTGGGGCCCTCCGGTAGCGACGTTCGACCAGAGCGGCGACGGCACGGCCCGCACGACCTTCGATGCCGACGGCGGCGCGGTGCTGCTGTGGTTCACCCGGGCGGGGGACAACGGCAAGATCGTGGTCGAAGACGTTCGTCTCGAGCGCTGACGTACTGTTCGCTGCATCACAGCGCCAGCCGACGACCGCTCGCTCGTCGCCGCCGCCCAGGCCGGCGACCGCGGCGCGCTCGACACCTTGCTGCGGCGCCACTACGACCGCTGGTGGCGGTTGTGCCGGCGGCTCACCGGCAACGATGCCGACGCCCAGGACGCGCTGCAGGAGGGCCTGGTCC
>DATBGF010000386.1:0-2209 GCA_036558145.1 Acidimicrobiales bacterium | reverse complement strand
GCCGCGACCGCGTCCCACGCCATGGGCGGCGGGCGCTTCACCCTCGGTGTCGGGGTGTCGCACCGCCCGGTGATCGAGGCCAGCTACGGGCTGTCCTACGACACCAACGCCCGCCACCTGCACGAGTACCTCACGGTCCTGGGCGCGCTGCTGCGGGAGGGCACCGTGCGGTTCTCGGGCGAGGAGTACCGGGCCGCGGCCGACCTCGGCGTCCCGGTCGACCCGCCCGTGCCGGTGCTCGCCGCGGCGCTGGCGCCCAAGTCGCTGCGCTCCGCGGGCGAGCTGGCCGACGGCACCGTGCTGTGGATGGCCAACCGCGACGCGATCGAGAGCCTGATCGCCCCGACGCTGCGGGAGGCGGCGGCCAGCGCGGGCCGGCCGGATCCCCGGGTCGTGGCGGGCCTGCCGGTGGCGGTCACCGACGACGTCGACGCCGGCCGCGAGGCCGCGGCCCGGCTGTTCTCGCTCTACGGCACGTTGCCCAACTACCAGCGGGTCCTGGCCGCGGGTGGGATCAGCGCGCCGGCCGATGCCGCCATCGTCGGGCCCGAGGACAAGGTCGCCGCGGCCATCGAGGACCTGGTCGCCGCGGGTGCCACCGACGTGTGGGCCGCGCCGTTCCCGGTGGGCGACGACCGCAGCGAGTCCCGGCGGCGGACCCGTGCGCTGCTGCGCGACCTGGTGGGTGCCTGAGCATCCGGGCTCCGGATGGAATAGAAACACGTTATGCCGGTGCTCGACGCCAGCCACGACTTCGCCCACCCGGTCGAGGGTGACTCGGCGTGGAGCGAGTCCTACTACTTCAACGGCTACGACCCCGACGCCGACATCGGGCTGTTCACCCGCATCGGCGTACGCCCCAACGAGGGCACGATCGACGTCGGCCTGTCCGTGTGGCTGCCCGGGGACCGCATGGCGCACGTGCGCGGCGTGCGCGAGCAGCGGGTGATGACCGACGACGACCTCGACGTCGGTGGCGTCACCTACGAGCGGCTCGAACCGATGCAGACCTGGCGCCTCACCGCCGACGCCGAGGCCGAGGTCAAGGGCGTGGACCAGCCGGTGCGGGAGCGGGGCTGGCCCGCGAGGCTGCGCATGGACCTCACGTTCGCCGCGCTCACCCCTCCGATCGGCACCGACGGGATCGGCCGTGCCGACCGCAGCGGCGACCAGTCCGCCTCCACCGCCACCACCGTGGGCAAGGGCCACCTGGAGCAGGCGGGCCGCTGGTCCGGCAGCGTCAGCGTCGACGACTCGACCTGGGTGTTCGACCCCGCCATCGCCCGGGGCAACCGCGACAAGTCGTGGGGCCCGCGCCGCTGGGGCGGCCCGCAGATGTGGCGCTGGTTCTCGATCAACATCGACGACGACACCCACTTCGGCGGCATCCGCATCGGCACCCCGGCCGGCGACCTGCACCGCGGCTGGGTGTGGCGTGACGGCGAGGCGACGTCGATCTCGGACTGGAGCGTGTCCAGCGAGCTCGCCGGCGACGGCGTGACCCACCAGGTGAGCCACGTGACGGCCACCGACAAGGCGGGCCGGACCCACGAGCTGCGGGGCGACATCCTGCGGGTGTACGGCGTGCCCCGCAAGACCGGCGAGCGCTACACGATCGTCAACGAGGGCCTGGCCCGCTGGACCTACGAGGGCCGGACCGGTTACGGCATCAGCGAGTACCTCCACCAGCTCGACGAGGACGGCGTCCCGCTGGTGCCGATCGAGTGAGCGGCGACGACGCCGACCTGGCCGCGGCCCTGGAGGCCGCGCTCGGCGCGGGACCGGTGTCCGGCCTGCGCCGGCTCTCGGGCGGAGCCTCCCGCGAGACGTTCTCGTTCGCCGCGGGGGAGCGGCCGCTGATCCTGCAACGGCAGCGCCCGGGCGCCCTCCGGTCCGGCATGGCCCGGGAGGTGGCCGTGCTCCGGGCGGCCCACGCCGAGGGCGTCCCCGTGCCGGTGGTGGTGGCCGAAGGCGATGGTCGCGACGCGCTCGGGCGGCCGTGGATGGTGGTGAGCCACGTCGAGGGCGAGACCATCGCCCGCAAGATCCTGCGGGACGAGCCCTACGCCGCGGCCCTGCCCCTGCTGGCGGGCCAGTGCGGCGTGGCGCTGGCCCGCATCCACCGCATCCCCGTCGGCGCCGTGCCCGGCCTCGACGAGAGCGACCAGGTGGCCCAGTTCCGAGCGACCCTCGACGGCGTGGGGGAGCC
>DATBGF010000385.1:0-2584 GCA_036558145.1 Acidimicrobiales bacterium | reverse complement strand
GAATACCGGTGGTGCCTCGCCGCGGCCGAGGCTGACCCCGCGGTCCGGGTGGTGGTCGTCACCGGGGCGGGCCGGGGCTTCTGCGCCGGGGCCGACTTCCGGGCCCTGGAGAAGAACGTGGCGGCCGGCGGCTACGACGACGGCGTGCGGGAGGAGCTGGCCACGCCCGGCTACGGCGTGCGGTCCGAGTTCGACCACGCCTTCGCCTTCCACTACGGCATGGCGACCCCGGTGATCGCGGCGGTGAACGGGCCGGCGGCCGGGGTCGGCCTGGTCCTCGCCTGCTACTGCGACCTGCGCTTCGCCGCCGCCGGGGCCAAGCTCACGACGTCGGCGCCCCGCCTGGGCCTGCCCGCGGAGTACGGCCTGTCCTGGGTCCTGCCCCGGCTGGTGGGACTGGGCCACGCCGCCGACCTGCTGCTGTCGTCCCGGGTGATCCTGGCCGAGGAGGCCGCGGCCATCGGGCTGGTCAACCGGGTGCTGCCGCCAGACGAGCTGGGGCCCTTCACCTACGACTACGCCCGGGCGCTGGCGCACGAGGTCTCGCCCGCCTCGCTGCGGGAGACCAAGCGCCAGATCTACGGCGACCTGCACGGCGACGTGGGCTCTGCGGTCGAGCGGTCGGTCGAGCTGACCGACGAGATGATGGGCGGGGCCGACTACGCCGAGGGCGTGCGGGCCTGGACCGAGCGGCGAAATCCCGACTTCCCCGACCCCGCGTAGGGGTACGGTCCGCGCCATGGCGACCCGGCTGTGCTCCGTCGTGATCGACGCGCCCGACCCCTCGGCCCTCGGCCGCTTCTGGTCCGAAGCCACCGGCTGGCCCATCACGCTGGAGGAGGCCGACGAGGTGGTGGTCGAGCCGCCCGAGGGCGAGCCCGGCATCGGGCTCGTGATCGTGCCGGTCGACGACCCCAAGGTGGGCAAGAACCGGGTCCACCTCGACCTGACCAGCCAGTCGGCCGAGCACCAGGCCGAGCTGGTGGAGCGGGTGCGGCGGGCCGGGGCGACTCCGGTCGACATCGGCCAGGGCGCCGTGCCCTGGGTGGTGCTGGCCGACCCGGCCGGCAACGAGTTCTGCGTCCTGGAGCCCCAGGAGTTCTATGCGGGCGTGGGGCCGGTCGCCGCGGTCGTCGTCGACACGCCGGACCCTGGGACGCTCGCCGAGTTCTGGACGGTGGCATCCGGCTGGCCGGTCGTGCACCGGGGCGAGATCGGCCTCGCGCTCTCGTCGCCCGACCGGCCCGGTCCCTTCCTCGAGTTCCTGGAGGTGCACGACCCCAAGGTCGTCAAGAACCGGGTCCACCTCGACGTGGCCCCCGAGGAGGGCGACGACCACGCCGCCGAGGTCGAGCGGCTGCGGGCGCTGGGCGCCGACGACGCCGACATCGGCCAGGGTGAGCAGACCTGGGTGGTGCTGGCCGATCCGGACGGCAACGAGTTCTGCGTGCTGACGCCCCGCTCCCTATGATCTGACACACCGTCAGATTTGGGAGCGCGCATGGCCGAGATCCCGAAGATCATCAGCGTCGACGACCACGTGGTCGAGCCGGCGCACGTGTGGGACCGCTGGCTCCCCGCCCGGTACCGGGACCGTGGGCCACGGGTGGAGCGCCGCGGCGTGGCCGGCATGCGCCATGTGGGCGGCGGGCACTACGAGCAGGTCTTCGACGACGACGCCCCCGAGAAGGCCGACTGCTGGGTGTACGAGGACCTGGTCTACGTGCACAAGCGCCACGTCGCCGCGGTGGGCTACCCCCGCGACGAGATGACGATGACGCCCATGACCTACGAGGCGATGCGGCCCGGCTGCTACGACGCGGCGGCCCGCATCGAGGACATGGAGCTCAACCACGTCGAGGCCTCGCTGTGCTTCCCGACGTTCCCCCGGTTCTGCGGCCAGACCTTCACCGAGGCCAAGGACCACGACCTGGGCCTGGCCTGCGTGCGGGCCTACAACGACTGGATGGTCGAGGAGTGGTGCGCCGGCTCCGGCGGCCGTCTGATCCCGCTGATCATCGTGCCGCTCTGGGATGCCGAGCTGGCGGCGGCCGAGGTCCGGCGCAACGCGGACCGGGGCGTCCACGCGGTGTGCTTCAGCGAGATCCCGCCCCACCTGGGGCTGCCGTCGATCCACTCGGGCGCCTGGGACCCGTTCCTGGCCGCGTGCCAGGAGACCCGCACCACCGTGAACATGCACATCGGGTCGTCGTCCCGCATGCCGGCCACGTCGCCCGACGCCCCCACGGGCGTCGCCGCCACGCTGAGCTTCAACAACGCGATGGCGTCGATGAGCGACTGGCTGTTCTCCGGCAAGCTGGTCCAGTTCCCCGAGCTGGTGCTGGCCTACAGCGAGGGCCAGATCGGCTGGATCCCCTACATCCTGGAGCGAGCCGACACGGTCTGGGAGGAGCACCGGGCCTTGGCCCACACCCAGGAGCTGGTGCCCGAGCCGCCGTCCACGTACTACTACCGCCAGATCTACGGCTGCTTCTTCCGGGACCGCCACGGCATCGAGTCGCTCGACTCCGTGGGCGTGGACAACATCACGTTCGAGACGGACTACCCCCACACCGACTCGACC
>DATBGF010000384.1:0-6507 GCA_036558145.1 Acidimicrobiales bacterium | reverse complement strand
CAGCTCCTCCAGCACGACGACGAGCGCCCCGTAGCCCGCCCCTTCGCCGCCCTCGGCCTCGGGCACCGCCAGCCCGAGCCACCCCAACCCCGCCAGCTCGTCCCAGAACGGCGGTAGCCCCTCGCCACCACTTCCCGCCTCGAGCGCATCTCGGGCCACCGCAGCCGGGCACCGCTCAGCAACGAACCGCCGGACCACCCCGAGCATAGCGAGGTGATCCTCACCGATGGCGATGCTCACGATGCAGTCCCCCCGACCCGTCTAACGATCACGTCAGGTTACTGCCGACCCCCCGGCGCATCCCGCCCCTTCGATTCGTAGCCTTCGTGCTACGTTCCGAGACCATCATGAGTAGGCGGGTCGGTTGTTTGGTGCTCCTCGCGGCGCTCCTCAGTTTCGCCGGTTGTGGCCGGGACTCTGGCGCCGGCGGGGAGGGGTCCGTGGTCGTTGCTGAGGGGCTGGCGGCCTATCCGTCGGCGTCGTTCGACGACTGGGCGTCCTACGCCGATGCGGTCGTGATCGTGCACATCGACAGCGAGCGGGCGGAGCCTGCGGACGAGGATCGCCGGCGGGGCGAGGGTCTGGTGCCGCGCACCGTGACGGCGACGGCCAGCGAGGTCGTGTGGACGTATCCGGGCGGGCCGGGCACGCCGGATGGGCCGTTCGAGTTCCTGACCGCCGGCTGGATCCTGCATGACGGCCGGGAGCACCCGATGCGCTACGCCGGGGGCGCTCGACTGGAGGTCGGGTCGTCCTATCTGATGCCGATCTTCCAGGATCGGGCCACCCGGGAGTGGGCCGCGCTGTCCACGACCGCGGCGTTCCCGGTCGACGGAGAGCGTGCGGTCACGGCTGCGGCCGAGAGTGGTGGGCCCGACGTGGGCATGACGCCGTCGGCGGTGGCGACCGCGATGGAGGGCGCGACGCCCGAGGCGGTCGCCATGGAGCATCGGGAGCTCTCGCCGCGAGACCGCTACCTGGCCGTCGTGGCCGACTCGCCTGGAGGTGATGGCTAGCCTCCGCGGCGGCATGACGATCCACTACGAGCAGCTCGATGGTCACGTGGCGCGGATCACGATCGACCGGCCCGAGGCGCGGAACTCGCTCGACCTGCACGGGTTCCGGGATCTGGCGCAGGCGTGGCGGCGGTTCCGGGACGATCCCGAGGCTTGGGTCGCGATCGTGACCGGGGTGCCGGGGCAGTTCATGTCGGGGGCCGACCTCAAGACCTACATCCCCCAGGTGACCGCGCTGCAGGCGCAGATCCAAGCGGGCGAGGTCGACGAGATCGACGGTTGCCGGCTGCGGGACGGGACCGACGCCGTGCTGAGGAGCCTGCGGATCTACAAGCCGATCATCGCCGCCGTCGATGGGCCCTGCGTGGCCGGGGGGATGGAGATGCTGGGCGGGACCGACATCCGCATCGCCACCGAGCGGGCCACGTTCGGGGTGATGGAGCCGCGGCGGGGGTTGTTCGCCGGGGGTGGGACGACCGTGCGGCTCCCCCGGCAGCTGGCCTACCCCGCGGCGATGGAGTTCCTGCTGACCGCCGAGGCTTTTCCTGCCGCCCGCGCCCTGGAGCTGGGGCTGCTCAACGAGATCGTCCCCGGCGACGAGCTGGCCGAACGGGCGCTCGACTGGGCGCGGCGCATCACCGTCAACGCCCCGCTGGCCACCCAGGCCACCAAGGAGAGCGTGCTGCGGGGCCTGGCGGTCGACCAGCGGGAGGCCTACCGGATCGAGGACGAGCTGGCCGCCCGGATCTTCGCCAGCGAGGACGCCCAGGAGGGGCCCCGGGCCTTCGCCGAGAAGCGGCCCCCGGTCTGGAAGGGCCGGTGACCGTCGACCCGCGCACCCCGTGCCTCATCGGCGCGGCCCAGCGGACCGTCCGGCCCGGCGACGGCCCCTGCCCCGAGCCGCTGGAGCTGTGGGAGGACACGGCCCGGCGGGCCGCCGCCGACGCGGTGGCCGGAGACGGCGACGGAGCCGGGAACGGGGGCGGTGGGCGGGTGCTGGAGGCGGTCGACAGCCTCCAGGTCGTGTACTGCATGGCCTGGCCCTACGACGCCCCGGTCGACCGGCTGGCCCAGCGGCTCGGGATCGCACCCCGCCACGGGCTCTACTCGGGCATCGGCGGCACCACGCCCCAGGTGCTGGTGCAGGATGCGGCCGAGGCCATCCTGGCCGGACACTGCGAGGTCGCGGTGATCACGGGCGCCGAGGCGCTCGACACCCGACGCCGGGCCCGCAAGGCGGGCGAGCGGCTGCCGTGGAGCCACCGGGCGCCGGACCCGCCGCCGTTCCCGTTCGAGGCGCCGTTCCACCCGGCCGAGGTGGCCCACGACGTGTTCCAGGCCTGGCTGACCTTCCCGGTCTTCGACGTCGCCCGCCGGGCCCGCTTCGGGGTGGCCCCGGCGGACTACGCGGCGGCGATCGGCCGGCTGCTGGCGCCGTTCAGCGAGGTGGCGGCGGCCAACCCGTACGCCTGGTTCCCGACCGCGGTCCCGGCGGAGACGCTCGCCACGCCCACGGCCGACAACCGGCTGGTGGGCTACCCGTACACCAAGCGGGCGATCTCGGTCATGGACGTGGACATGGCCGCCACCGTGATCGTGGCCAGCCACGCCGCGGCCGAGCGGCTCGGCGTCCCGCCGGAGCGTCGCGTCTACCTGCGGGGCTGGTGCTACGCCACCGATCCGGTCTACCTGGCCGAGCACGCCGATCTGTCCGCCTCGCCGGCCATGGCAGCCGCCGGGACCGAGGCGCTGCGTGCCGCCGGCCTCGGGATCGACGACATCGCGCACCTTGACCTGTACAGCTGCTTCGCCAGCTCCGTGCACCTGGCCTGCGACGCCCTGGGCCTGGCGCCGGACGACGGCCGGGGCCTGACGGTCACCGGTGGGCTGCCGTTCGCGGGCGGCGCCGGGAGCAACTACGTGCTCCACAGCGTGGCGGCCATGGTGGAGGTGCTGCGAGCCGATCCCGGATCGGTCGGACTGGTCAGCGGTGTCGGCATGCACATGACCAAGCACGCGTTCGGCGTGTACTCGACGGCACCGCCGCTGGCGGGCCGGGTGCGACCGCCGCACGCCGCGGGCGTCCAGGCGAAGCTCGACGCGGCGCCGCCCGTCACCATCGCCGACCGCTACGCGGGCGAGGCCACGGTGGCGTCCTACACGGTGGCCCACGGGCGTGACGGCACGGCCGAGTGGGGCCTGGTGCTGGCCGACGTCGCCCCGGGGGTGCGCGCCTACGGCCGGGTGGAGGACCCGGACCTGCTGGCGGCGCTGGAGGCCGAGGAGTGGGTGGGACGGACCGTCGCGCTGCGCGAGGGCCCGGGCCAGGTCAACCTGGTGGGCTGACGCCGAGCAGGTCGAGGACGTTGCCCCGCATCACCTTGCGGGTCTCCCGGTCGGTGAACGTGGGGATGTCCTTGACGAACGCGGTGGGCTCGGGCAGGCCCTCGGTGTGGGGGAAGTCCGAGCCGAACAGCAGCCGCTCGACGCCGAGCAGGTCCTTGAGCCGGGCCATGTCGTCCTCGTAGTACGGGGCGACCCAGACGTGCTCGCGGAGCTGGTCGACCGGGTGCGAGCCGAAGGCGAACGGCATCTTGCCGTGGACGTCGCGCAGGTTCCGCAGCAGGTCGGGCACCCACATGGCGCCGTTCTCGATGGAGGCCACCCGCAGCGCGGGGAAGCGCTCGAACACGCCGTGGCACACGATGGCGGCGAGCGTGTCCGAGATGCTCCGGTCGGCGAACGCCACCAGCGGGAACGCGGCGTGCTTGAACGCCGTGAAGCCCCCGCCGCCGCCCCCGGCGCCGGTCTTCCAGTAGCTGCCGTAGTGGCCCACGCCGCTGAGCCCGGCATGCAGGGCCAGCGGCACGCCCGCCTCGGCAATCAGGCCCCACACGGGATCGAAGCGGGGATGGCCCGGAGACTCGTACCCGCCGTCACCGTCGGGCACCGGCCCGGGCACGGCCACGAGGATCCGGGCGCCCAGCCCCAGCACCCGGGACACCTCGGCCGCCGCCCGCTCGGGATCGGCGAAGGTGATCATCGGCGCGGCGTAAAGGCGCCCGTCGCCGCGGTCGAAGCCCCAGTCCTCGTCCAGCCAGGTGTTGAAAGCGGTGAACGCGGCGTGGAGGGCGGCCAGGTCATGGCGCAGCGCCTCCTGCATACCCACGCCGAGGGTCGGGAACAGCAGGGCGCCGTCCATCCCCTGCTCGTCGAGCAGGGTCACCCGGGCGGCACGCTCGCGGTAGGCGGGGTGGTCGGCGAGGGGCTCGAGCTCGCCGAACATCGTCTTCATGTCGATCCCGGACTCGTTGCGGCCCCGGAAGTAGTCCTCCAGGCTGCCAGGCGCGGCGATCGGGTCGAAGGTCGGGTTCGGGATGAACCTGTTGATCCTCCCGCCCACCAGCAGGCGGCGCTTGCCGTCCACGACCGCCCACTGCATGCAGCGCTTGGCCATGGCGGGATCCATGTGGCGGATGAACGCGTCCTCCGCCTCGTAGTAGTGGTTGTCGGCGTCGAACGGCCGGAACCCGAGGTCGACCATGGCGGGAGCGTAGTCGCCGGCCGGGATTTCTGACACTGGCGTCAGGTATGGTCCGGCCCATGATCGTGGACGGCTGGGTGAACCTGATCCCCGCGGGCTTCGCCGAGCGTTGGGTGGCGCAGGAGTCCCAGCAGGGCGTGGTCGAGCTGTTCGGCCCGGACCTGGCGCAGGGCCCGACGGTCGAGGGCCTGCTCGGTGCCATGGACGGCGCCTCCGTCGACCTGGGCGTGCTCACCTGCGGCCTGGCCGAGCCCGACCGGGCCCGGCGGGCAGGCGGGCGGGCGCCCGAGGACTTCCTCGCCCTCGCCGACGAGCACGCCGGCCGTTTCCTGGTGGCGCCCACCGTGGAGCGGGCCGCGAAGCCGACCCGCAACTGCGCCCGCCTGCGGGAGCTGGCGCAGCACCCGGCGGTGGCGATGGTGCGCATCACACCGCTGGTCGAGCAGTACGAGCTCAACCACCGCCTCTACTACCCCGTCTACGCGGCCTGCGAGGAGCTGGGCCTGCCGGTGTCGATCAACGTGGGCATACCCGGCCCCCAGGTGCGCTCGCGCTGCCAGGACCCGGTGCTGCTGGAGGACGTGCTCATCGACTTCCCCGGCCTCACCGTGGTCGGCGCCCACATGGGCCACCCGTACGAGGCGCTGCTGATCCAGTACATGCTCAAGTGGCCGCGGCTCCACCTGATGACGTCGGCCTACCTGGCCACGTACATGGACCCGGGCCTGGTGCGCTTCATGGACTCGTCCCGCGGCCGGGGTCGCGTCCTGTTCGCGTCGGACCATCCGGTGATCCCGGTGGGCAAGGCTCTCGGCGCAGCCCGCAAGCTGCCGCTGTCGGAGGAGGGCATGGCCCTGTTCCTCGGCGGCGCGGCCCAACCCCTGTACGCCGGCCGGCCCGGCGTGGACCCGTGAGGACGGCCATCGTCACCGGCGCGAGCCGGGGCATCGGGCGGGGCGTGGCCGGGGCGCTGGCGGAACGGGGCTACGAGCTGGTGCTGACGGCGCGCACGGAGGGGCCCTTGCGTGCGGCGGCGGACGAGCTCGGGGCCCGGTGGGTGGCAGCGGACAGCGCCGACCCCGACGCGTTCGCCGCGGTCGTGGCCGAGGCGGGCCGGGTGGACCTGCTCGTGCACGCGGCCGGGGTCATGGCGGGCACGTTCGTGCGCAAGGAGTCGGCGGAAGCGTTCGCCGACATCCTCCGCACCAACCTCACGTCCGCGTTCGTGGTCGCCCACGCCGCGCTCCCGGCGATGCCCGAGGGCGGGCGCATGATCTTCCTGTCCTCCAGCTCGGCTCACGCTCCCCAGCCGGGCCGGTCCGCCTACTCGGCGTCCAAGGCCGGGCTCAACGCCTTCGCCGGGGCGCTGGCCAAGGAGGTCGAGCGCGACGGCATCGCCGTCCACGTGATCACCACCGGCCCGGTGGCCACGCCCATGCTCGACGACGTCCACTTCCCCATGCGCACCCTGGCCGTCCCCGACGTCGTGGCCGCGGTGGCCTGGCTCGACACCCTGCCGCCCAACGTCACGCTCCCCGAGATCCGCCTGGCCTCGGTCGACACCGGGCCCTTCGCCCCCGAGCCCTACGTCCCCGCCGCCGCCCGCGCCCGCGGCCGCACCACCCTGCCGGACTAGACGTCGGCGGCCCGGGAACGGCCAGGACCGACGCCCCGACCGGACACGTGGCTGTCGGCTAGTTCCGCGACTGGGCGCCGTACTCGCCGATCGTCCAGTAGGGCAGACCTCGCGCTCGTGAGATGGCGACCTCGCCGTGGTAGGCGACCCAGCCGGCTTGATATCCATCTGCCCATTGAGAGCGGTCGGTCCACCCGACCGTGGACCGACGGCCCTCTTCGCTGTCCCGCCATCCGTGATAGAAGCCCTGCCACCACGGACCTTCGATGTCGATCACTTCAGGGCGGACCACGTGACTCCTCCTCAAGCCT
>DATBGF010000383.1:0-3087 GCA_036558145.1 Acidimicrobiales bacterium | reverse complement strand
AGCAGGAACAGGGTGTTGATGCCCCAGATGAACGACGCCGCCAGGGTGTTGCAGAGCATCAGCACGAGGTATACGCGCTGCACGGTTCGGGGCTCAGGGCTCATGGTCGAGTGAACCTACCGCCGGGCCGCGACATTCCGGCTCGCGGATCCACAGCCCGGGGCCCTCGGGCCCGGACCTCCCCATCGTCAGCGGCCGGCCAGGCGGGCACGCACCTCGGGACGGCGCAGGGGCGGGTCGTTGCGGGGCGGCTGGCGGCGTGGCGGCAGCTCCCCGAGGACCTCGGCCGTGGCCCGGGCGACGGCGGCCACCGCCTGCTCGAAGGCGGTCTCGGTGGCCGGGGTCGGGCGGGTGACGCCGCTGACCTTGCGCACGTACTGACGGGCCGCGGCCTCGATCTCCTCGCCGGTGGCCGGCGGCTCGAGGCCCCGGAGGGTGGTGATGTTGCGGCACATGATCCGATCCTCGGGCAGGGGGCGGGTCCCCACGAGCCTACCGGACCCCAGGTGCGTGCTTGTGTCGCTCTGCCGGGACGGCCAAGATGCAACGGTCGGCCTTGGAGGGCGATGTGCGGTCGGTGTCCTTGGCACGGAGGGTGAGCGCGGTGGTGGCGCTGCTGGTGCCGCTCGCCCTGCTCGCCGTGGTCGTGGTCGCGCTCCTGCGCCGGCCGCTGGTGCTGGTGGCGGCGGCGGTATGCGTCAGCGTCGCGGTGTCGGCGGCCGCGTTCGCGGTCACGCGGACGGGCCTGCTCCGGGCGGGGGCGGCCGCGCTGGCCGTGGTTGCCCTGGTCGCGGCCGTGATCTTCCTGGTGGTGGTCGCGGGCGGCCTGCTCGTGGTGGCGCTGCTGGTGGGGCTGGCGCTGGTCGGCACGGCGGCGGCCAGGTACGCGCTGGGACGGGACCTGGCCTCCCTCAAGCACGCCCCCACCCCTGGGAACCCGGTGGCCCCGGCGGCCCGGCCGGTGCTGCTGATGAACCCCAAGTCCGGCGGGGGCAAGGTCGAGCGGTTCGGTCTGGTCGAGGAGGCCCGCCAGCGCGGCGTCGAGCCGGTGGTGCTCGCCCCCGGCGACGACCTGCTGCGGCTGGCCGAGGCGGCGGTTGCCGACGGCGCCGACGTGATCGGGATGGCCGGCGGCGACGGGTCGCAGGCCCTGGTCGCCGGAGTCGCCGCGGCCCGCGGGGTCGCGTTCGTGTGCGTGCCCGCCGGCACCCGCAACCACCTGGCCATGGACCTGGGCCTGGACCGCGACGATGTGGTCGGGGCGCTGGACGCCTTCGGGGAGGCGGTCGAGCGCCGCGTCGACCTCGGCCTCGTCGCCGGCCGGGTGTTCGTCAACAACGCCACCGTGGGCCTGTACGCCAAGATCGTGCAGTCGCCGGCCTACCGGGACCGCAAGGTCGGCACCGCCCTGGAGCTGCTGCCCGAGATGCTCGGCCCCCGCGCTGTCCCCTTCGACCTGCGCTTCACCGGCCCCGACGGCACCGAGCACGCCTCGGCACACCTGATCCTGGTGTCCAACGACCGCTACGAGCTCGGCGGCGGCGGCGAGGGCTTCGGCTCGCGGCGCCGCATCGACGCCGGCTCCCTCGGCATCGTCGCCGCCACCTTCCGCTCTCCGGGCGAGCTCGCCCGGCTCCTCGAGTCCGTCGGCGGCGGCCGCAGCTGGCGGCCCCCCGGTTGGGCCGAATGGTCCGACGACCGCTTCCTGCTGCACTCCGACCACCCGGTCGAGGTCGGCATCGACGGCGAAGCCCTGCTCCTCGACCCCCCGCTGGAGTTCCGCAGCCTCCCCGGTGCCCTGCGGGTCCGCCTCCCCCGCCACGCCCCCGGCTACTCCCCGGCCGCCGCCGCCCCGCCCAAGGGCTGGGCGGCCGCCACCGCCCTGCTGCAGACGGCGGCGGGTCGCCCGGTGGCGATCGCGGTCTGAAGCAGTCCGGGGTTAGGCCACCTGTGGCGCCGGGCGGCCGTCGCCGTCCTTGTTACCCCGGGAGCGGGGTGCGGGGGGCTGGTGTCGGCGGCGGGGGCGGTGGCGCCCAGCAGGGTCAGCTCGGCGGCGCCTGCTGCCGTCTGGGTTGAGGCCGCCGCGCGGGTCATGCCGACCGCCAGCGTGGCCAGCGCGACCGCGGCGACGAGCGCCAGGCGCACGTTGCTACCACGAACGCTGGTGGCCGTGGTCCAGGTCATGCCGGTCTCCCTTCTTGAGCATGGCGTTCGTGGGGTGTTCGCAGCAGTCCGTGCCGCGGACTGGCCCCGGATGTCGCCGCAACCGGCAGGGGCGCGCCCGTGCGCCGTCGGTGTTGGGGCCCTTGACGCGGCGGAACTGACGTTTGGCGCGGCCAGCCTGCCGGCAGCGGCCCACCGCGGCGCCATCTCCCCGGAGCGGTAGCGCTTCACCCTGCGGGCGTGGGTCGCGGACGATCTCGATCATGGACTCCACCGGGTTGGTCGACTCCAGCGACCTCACCAGCGAACCGGTGACCTCCAGCCGGTTGATCGTCAGGGTCGCCAGCGAAAAGGACGTCGGCGTGGGCGGCGCTGGCGGGTCGACGAACGCGCCGCCGAGCTGGGGAGTTGACGCGACCGTACGCCTGCACGGCGCCCGCGCCCGGCCTGCTCCAAACCGCCGACCAACCGGCCCTCGGGCCGGCTGCGCCCCGACCGGTGCAGCGCGCGACCCGCCACGTCTGCAGGGCCTGGCGGCGTCGTAAGATGACTCGCCCGGACCTTCCTGGAGGGAGCGCCACAGATGCGACGGACCATCCCAATCCTGGCCGCCCTGGGCCTGGCCCTGGCCGTCGCCGGCACCGCTGCGCTGGCGGCCGCCAGCGGACCACCCAAGGCGGCCGTGGCGGCGGCGGTGGTCGAACCACCGTTCGACGGGCCCACCCGGGACAACTTCGTCACCCTCACCTACCCCCACTTCGGGCAGCCCTCGGCGGGCCTGGTCGTGGTCCAGGGATGGATCCGGACCCCCAAGTCCGACCTCGGCCTGCCCATCTCCGACCAGTCGGGCTGCCAGGCCATCCGGCTCCTGCACGTCACCCGGGTCGCGGTCCGGTGCCTGCTCCACACCCGCGGTGGCACCAC
>DATBGF010000382.1:0-5795 GCA_036558145.1 Acidimicrobiales bacterium | reverse complement strand
CCGCCTTCGCCATCTCGGGGGTCTTCGCCGGGGGGGCCGGGGTCGTGCTGGTCCACCACAACCACCAGTTCACGCTGGGCCTGTTCCCCCCGGAGGAGAACCTCACCGTCTTCAGCGCCGCGGTGGTCGGCGGCATGGGCTCGATCACCGGGGCGGTGCTGGGCGCGGTGTTCCTCAAGGGCGGCCAGTGGTTCCTCCAGGGCGACTGGCGGCTCTTCGCCTCGGCCACCGGCGTGCTGATCGTGCTGCTGCTGGTGCCCGGCGGGCTGGGCGGCGCCCTGTTCCGGGCCCGGGACCTGGCGGCGGCCGCCGCGGGCCGGCGCCGGGGCATCGACGTGGGCGCGCCGCCGCCGGACACGCCCCTGTCCGCTCCCCCGCCGGTGGCGGAGCCGAGCGCCGAGACGGTCGAGCCCGCCCCGGCGGGCGTGCCGGGAGGCGGAGCATGAGCTGGTCCCAGGGAGTGCGCCACCCGATCGCCTGGCTGCACGAGACCACCGGCGACGGCCCGGTGGCGGCGCTGCTCATCCTGTTCGGGATCAACGCGGTGGACGAGCTGGCCCGGGTGGCCATCGCGGTCTCGGGCCCCACCATCGCCGACTCGTTCGGCGTCGGCGTCAACGGCGTCGCCATCCCGTTCGTGCTCGCCTTCTCGGCCGCGCTGGGCCTGGCCGTGCCCATCGCCACGTTCGCCGACCGCGGCAACCGGGTCCGCCTGGCGGTGCTCGGCGGCATCGTGTTCTCGATCTTCTCGGTGTGCGTGGGCCTGGCCTGGACCGTGTGGGTGCTCGCCATCGCCATGGCCGGGATGCAGGTCGGCAAGGCGTTCATCGAGCCGTCCCACACCTCGCTGCTGAGCGACTACTACCCCGTCGACCGGCGGCCGCGGGTGTTCTCCTTCTACCGGGGCGCCAACGCACTGGGCGCGCTGGTGGGCGCCATCACCGCCGGGTACGTGGCCGAGGCCCTGGGCTGGCGGGCGCCGTTCTTCGCCTTCGCCCTGCCGATGCTGATCCTGGTGGCGCTGGGGTCCCGGCTGCCCGAGCCCCGCCGCGGCCTGCAGGAGCAGCGCCAGGGCGGCGCCGAGCGCGAAGCGCTCGCCCTGGAGGAGGCGCCGCCGTCGCTGGCCGAGGCGTGGCGGATGTGCTGGCAGGTCGACAGCTTGCGGCGCATCTACCGCACGCTGCCGTTCCTGACCCCGGCGCTGATCGGCTTCGCGCTGTACGGGTCCTTCGCCTACCGGGACATCTTCGGCCTCGACACCGCCGCCCGGGGCTGGGTGATCGGCCTGGTCGAGGGGCCGTCCCAGCTCTTCGGCCTGATCATCGGCACCCGGCTCGCCATGCGCGCCTTCTCGGACGGCCCGGCCAAGGTGTTCCACCAGCTGGCCCGGGCCCTGCTGGTCGTGTCCGTGGCGGCGGCCGTGTTCGCCGCGGCGCCGGTCACGGCGGTGGCCATCGGCGCCAACGTGGTCGTCAGCGCGGGCCTCGCCTTCGTGGTGCCGGGCCTGTTCGCCACCCTGTCCCTCGTACTGCCTCCCCGGGCGAGGTCGACGGGCTTCGCCCTGGCCTCGGTGTTCGTCCTGGCCGGCCTGCTCACGTTCCCGGTGGTCGGGCTCATCGCCAACTCGTTCGGCATGCGCTGGGGCATCGCCGTGCTGGCACCCGTCCTCTTCATCGGCGGCCTGGTGGTGGGATCGGCCGGCGACCTCGTGACCCGGGACATCATGCAGGTCTGGGCGGCCGCGGCCACCCGCACCCAGGCGCTGGCGGCCAAGGCCGAGGGCCGCTCCACGTTGCTGCTGGTGCAGGGCCTGGACGTGTTCTACGGCGACGTGCAGGTGCTGGCGGGCGTCGGGATCGAGGCCCGCGAGGGCGAGATCGTGGCCCTGCTCGGCACCAACGGGGCGGGCAAGTCGACGTTGCTGCAGGCCATCGCCGGGCTGGTCCCGGCGAGCAAGGGCGCGGTGATCCTCGACGGCCGGGACATCACCTACGCCCCCGCCCACGAGGTCGCCTCCCGGGGCGTGGCCCTCGTCCCGGGCGGCTGGGCGACGTTCCCGTCGCTCACGGTGGCCGACAACCTGCGGGCCGCGGGCTGGGTCCACCGGCGGGACCGGCGCGAGGCCGCCGCCCGGGTCGAGGAGGTCCTGGCCATGTTCCCGCCGCTGCGGGAGGTGCTGGCCGAGCCGGCCGCCAACCTCTCGGGCGGCCAGCAGCACATGCTGGGGCTGTCGATGGCACTGCTGGCCCGGCCCAAGCTGCTGCTCATCGACGAGCTGTCGCTGGGACTGGCGCCGGTGGTGGTCGACAAGCTGGTCGAGGCGGTGCGCGACCTGGCCCGCAGTGGGACGACCGTCGTGGTGGTGGAGCAGTCCCTGGACGTGGCGCTGACGCTGGCCGAGCGGGCGTACTTCCTGGACAAGGGGCGGGTCCGCTTCGAGGGCCCGACGGCGGACCTCCGGGACCGGCCGGACCTGCTGCGCTCGACCTTCCTGGCCCAGGCCGCGGCCCCGGCCCGGACCGGCGCGGCCGACGGCAACGGCGACAGCGGCGAGGACGGCGCCCCCGCCCTCGAGCTGGTGGCGGTGAGCCGCAGCTTCGGCGGCATCAAGGCCGTGGACGAGGTGTCGCTGTGCGTGGCCCGCGGCGAGGTGGTCGGGATCATCGGGCCCAACGGCGCGGGCAAGTCCACGCTGGTCGACATCGCGTCCGGGTTCACGCCCAGCGACGGCGGGTCGGTCCGCCTGCACGGCCGCGAGGTCAGCCACCTGTCCGCCAACGGCCGGGCCCGCCGGGGCCTGGGGCGCTCGTTCCAGGCCGGCCGGCTGTTCCCCGGCCTCACCGTGGACACCTGCCTGGCGGTGGCCGTGGACCGATGGGGCGAGGTCACCGACCCGGTCCAGCACGCCCTCCACCTGCCCGCGGCCTACGACGAGGAGCGGCGGGTGGCCCGCCGGGTCGACGAGCTGGTCGACCTGCTGGCCCTGGGCGCGTACCGCGACAAGTTCGTGCACGAGCTGTCCACCGGCACCCGCCGGGTGGTGGAGCTGGCGTGCGTGATGGCGCTGCGGCCCACCGTCGTGCTGCTCGACGAGCCTGCGAGTGGGCTGGCCCAGCGCGAGGTGGAGGCGCTGGCGCCGCTGCTCGTGCGCCTGCGGGACCGGCTCGGCGCCAGCCTGGTCGTCGTCGAGCACGACATGCCGCTGGTGACCGCGGTGTCGGACCGGCTGGTGGCGCTCGACCTCGGTCGGGTCGTGGCCGAGGGCCCGCCGGACGAGGTGCTCAGCCACCCCGAGGTGGTGGCCTCCTATCTGGGGACGAGAGGGGATCCGCTGTGCAGCCCATGAAGACCGAATCGGATCCGGACCAGCGCGAGCCTCGGGGCAACCCGCTCGCCAAGTGGGGCCCGCTGGCCGTGATCGTCGTGCTGCTGCTCGCCGTGGGCGCGTTCGTGGTGGCGGGCAACCGGGGCGATGACGACGACAGCGACGGCGGCGCCGGCTCGGAGGACGGGGGCCAGCTGGCCGAGGGCGCCCCGGAGCCGACCGGGCGCATGCCGCTCACCTACGCCGAGGCGCAGGACGCGGGCACGGTCGACGACCACGACTGGGGCGACCGCTGCGACACGGAGACCGCCAAGGTCCGCATCCCCACCGTGTACGCCATGCCGTGCGTGCCGGTGTTCGACGGGGACAACGGCGGCGCGACGACCGGGGGCGTCACCGCCGACACGATCCGCATCGTGCGCTACGTGCCCCAGGCCAACGACGCGACGGCCTCGTTCGGCCCGCTGGCGGCCGCGGCGGACGACTCCCAGGACGAGCAGCACCAGACGATGCAGGACTACTTCGACATCTACTCCTCGCAGGCCGAGCTCTACGGCCGCCACATCGAGCTGGTCGACTACAACGCCACCGGCGCCGCCACCGACGTCGTGGCGGCCCGCGCCGACGGCCGGCAGATCGCCGAGGAGCTGAAGCCGTTCGCCGTGCTGGGCGGGCCCGGCCTCGACGAGGGTGCCTTCGCCCAGGAGCTGACCGACCGCGACATCGTGTGCCTGGACTGCGCCGGTGCCCTCCCCGCCGACATGCTCAAGGACATGGAGCCCCTCGTCTGGGCGGCGCTGCCGTCGGGCGAGCAGATCCTGACGACGATGGGCGCCTGGACCACCCGCCTGGGCGAGACGGCCACGGCGGAGGAGAACGTGGCCGAGTGGGCGGGCGGCCCCCAGCAGGACCAGCCCCGCAAGTTCGGGGTGATCCACTTCGACCAGGACCCACCGATCTTCGCGGTGGACGAGGACGACATCCCCGAGGGCATCGACCTGGTCGACTCGTACCTCCTCGACCCGACCACGATCCCCCAGCGCACCCAGGAGCTGGTCGCCCGGTTCAAGTCCGAGGGCATCACCACCGTGGCCTTCTTCGGTGATCCCTACACGCTCACGTTCCTGACCAACGCGGCCACCGAACAGGGCTGGTTCCCCGAATGGGTCATCACCGGGACGGCGTTCACCGACACCATCAGCTTCGCCCGCGGCTACGACCCCCAGCAGGTGGTGCACGCGTTCGGGATCTCCCAGA
Source organism: Acidimicrobiales bacterium (assembly GCA_036558145.1). GTDB lineage: Bacteria > Actinomycetota > Acidimicrobiia > Acidimicrobiales > VFJN01 > ZC4RG19. Next base: position 1,213 of record DATBGF010000382.1, on the reverse strand, counting down.
CGGCAGCGACGACGCCCCAGGACATGCAGGACGGGATCCAGCTCTACCGCTGGTACTTCGGGGGCGACGACACGATGCCCCCCGCCAGCACCCTGTACACGGTGCTGAGCTATCCGGCCCAGTTCATCGTCCAGGGCGTGCACATGGCGGGGCCCGACCTCACCCCCGAGACGTTCGCCCGGGGCCAGTTCCGCATCCCGCCCGCGGGCGGCGGGCCCACGCGGGCCCAGGTCAGCTTCGGCAACTGGGGCCTCTTCCCGGGCCTGGGGACCGACTACTCGGGCATCGACGACGCCTCCGAGATCTGGTGGGACCCGACCGTCGAGGCCCCGGACGAGATCGGCACGCCGGGCACGGGCGTGTGGCGCCGGGCGCACGACGGCAAGCGGTTCGTCAACGCCGACGACATGCCCGTCCCCGACCCGTTCGGCGACCCGGGCGGCACGGTCACGGTGGTCGATCCGCTGCCGGCGGAGGACGCGGCGCCCGACTATCCGCCGCCTCCGGGGTCGCCGGCCGCCGGCTGAGCCAGGATGGGGCCCGTGGACCTGCATCCCTGGAACCGCGACTTCACCTGGCAGGCGGGCTCGCCGCCGTACGGGACGCTGACCGCCGAGCAGGCCGGCGCCTTCGACCGTGACGGCTACGTGGTGGTGCCCGGCGTGTTCGACGCGGCCACGGTGGCGGAGGTGGTCGCCGACATCGACCGGTTCGAGGCCGAGGTCGACGCCTACCTGGCCGGGCGGGCCAACCAGCGGATGCTGATCGCCGAGGCCGGGGCCATCACGTTCACGACCCACCTGGTGACCCGGTCGGAGCGGCTGGCCGCCTTCTCCCGCCACCCGTTCTTCACCGGCGTGTGCGCCGACCTGGTCGGCCCCGACGTCAACCTCTACTGGGACCAGGCCGTCTACAAGAAGCCGGAGAAGCCCCGGCGCTTCCCCTGGCACCAGGACAACGGCTACGCGTTCGTCGAACCGCAGCAGTACCTGACGTGCTGGGTGGCGCTGACCGACGCCACCGCCGACAACGGCTGCCCCCGGGTCGCCCGCGGCCGCCACCGGGACGGGACCCTGGCCCACACCTACGTCGAGCCGCTGGGCTACGAGTGCTTCTCCGACGGCGACGTAGCGGAGATCGACGTGGCCGAGGTCGGCGCGGGCGGCGTGGTGGTGTTCTCCAGCCTGACGCCCCATCTGACCGGGCCCAACGT